>JAAYSS010000048.1 GCA_012518275.1 Bacteroidales bacterium | reverse complement strand
TATCCTTAAAATAAAGCATTGCACTTGCTTTGTGCGGGAAATCGTGTTCAGTTTTTACCGTTATTTCAGATAAAAACGCCAACGTTCCTTCTGAACCTACCAACAAATGAGCTATAATATCAAACGGGTCATCGAAAACAATAAACGGCAAGATATTCAGACCTGTAACGTTTTTAATAGAATATTTGCGACGAATTCGTTCGGTTAATTCCTTGTTTCTTAAAATACTATCTCTGATGTTCTGAATTTCTTTAATAAATTCCGGTTTCTTTTCAGAAAAGGCTTTTCGACTATCTGCATCGCCTGTATCCAAAATCGTTCCATCAGGAAATATCATTCGTGCAGAAATCATCACACGGTCACTATTGGCATGCGTTCCACAGTTCATCCCAGATGCATTATTCATTACAATTCCACCTACCATCGCGTATTTTACGGAAGCAGGATCGGGCGAAAATTTCACGCCGTAAGGTTTCAGAATTTGGTTGACACGCTCACCCACAATGCCCGGTTGCAAGGTAATTTGGGAATAATCGTCCGAGATTTTGTATTTTTCCCAATGTTTGCCCGCTACAATTAAAATGGAATTGGATATTGCTTGTCCCGACAAACTTGTTCCTGCAGCCCGAAACGTAACGGGAAGTTCATATTTATCAGCTACTTGGAGCAATCGAGCTACTTCTGCCTCGTTTATTGAGCGTATAACGATTTGCGGAATCAGCCGATAAAATCCGGCATCCGTTCCCCACGCTAACCTACGAAGTTCGTCCGTGTAAATGCGTTTAGGAGAGACGAAAGTGGATATTTCATCCAAAAAAAGTTTGTATGTGCCGTTTATCTGCATTTAATTAGTATTTCAATTTATCTTGAATATTTTAATCCGTTCTTCCTCGGCAAAATTTGAAAGACTTTATTTGTACAACCAATATTTCTTCGATAATTTTTTAAAACTCTCTGCATCTTTGTCCCAGTAGGCTTTGGCATCTTCCCAACGGTAACGCTTGCCAAATAATTCTCGGATTTTATTGGTTCCGCATACTTTGTCAATCATCCCGAATCGATGTTCAAATTCTTTTACAAAAAGTTTGTGTTCCGGGTACATAGCAACGGCTTCCTGAACTACAAGGAACTGAATTTCTGTGAGTTTTACCTTTTTATAATCGGTATAGAAAAATTGTACGCCTTGGATTTTTTGCCCTTTATACGGTCCAAAATAGGGTTTCAAATAAATGGGTGTGAAAGTTACTCCCGGAATTTTGAGCGAATTCAACCGTTTAGCAAAATCTTGCCCGTTTATCCAAGGTGCTGCAAACATTTGAAACGGAAGCGTATAACCCACTCCAATTGAAAGATAAGCCGTTTCACCTACAATTCCTGATGATGCATAATAAGGTGCTGTCAGTGCCTGCGGAACTTGTGGCGACGTGGGAAGCCATTGCAAACCGGTTTTATCAAAAGTCATATCTCGTTTCCAGTCTTTCATTTTTACTACGGTCAATTTACAGGGTTTCGTGTTGCCCAGCGAACGTTCAGAATTTATCATTTGTGCCAATTCGCCACACGTTAGCCCGTAAATATAGGGGATTCTGTATCGGCTTACACCTGAAAAATAACCTTTTTCTACCAAGTTTCCTTCCACTTTTTCTCCACCTAGCGGATTTGGACGGTCAAGCACCACGAATTCAATATTGTTTTCGGCAGCGGTTTGCATCGCTTGTCCCATCGTGCTTATAAAAGTGTAAGACCGACAGCCAATATCTTGAATATCATAAACTAATACGTCTATTTTTTTCATCATTGAAGCAAACATTTCTCGTTTTTTCCCGTAAAGCGAATAAATGGGAATACCTGTTTTCGGGTCGGTAGTATCAACAACTCTGTCGCCTGCGTATATGTCACCACGAACACCGTGCTCGGGGGCATATAGCGCAACAAGATTTACATTGGGTGCCTCACTCAAAATATCAATGGTTGATTTCAGATTATTATCCACTCCTGTGGCGTTGGTAATTAATCCTACCCGTTTTCCCTTTAATATTTTGAAATTAGTTTCTTTCAATACTTCAATACCGGTTGTAATATGGATTTTTTGAGCTGTTGACGTTGCTATAATCAACCCGCTCAACGTTAAAAATAAAATAATCTTTTTCATGTTTTCTTTGTTCTTATTAATTTTTCTAATCCTAAGTCTTTCGGGCATCTCTCTTTCATTCCAAGAACTATCGAAATGAAACATTAATATTGTTTTGTAATTTTACTGTCCGGGTAATAATGTCCTAAAATTTTCTCATATGCGTGGCCTTCTTCTCCCATCACGGCAGCACCAATTTGGCAAAGCCCCACGCCATGTCCCCAGCCGGCACCAATTAGGATGAATTTTGTCGGAATCTTTTCTCCTTCGGAAAATACTTTGTCCACCACAAAAGCTGAGCTGTAAAGATGGCTTTCTGAGAGTGTTCGCCTAATTTCCAGTTCCTTCCCGATAGTACGGGTCCTCTTTGTCCCTACAATTTTCAGTTGAATCAAACGTCCGGAAGATCCCCTTTCAATCGGCTCTAAATCAATAATTTCACCATAATCTATTCCAGAACGTTTTAATAATAATTCCGAAAGTTCCTCTTGCGAATATTCTACCTTCCAGCGGTAGAAATCAGTTGTTTCTTGGTCGTAATTGTTCAAAACCTGCGAGAGAATTTTCTTGTCTTTGGTGTTGCAAAAAGCGCTTGGCGAAGTTCTAATCCAGTTCTCAGCTTCGCTCTCAATTGTCAAATCAGGCAACGAAGTATCTGACATATAATCTCTTGTCTTCCGCAAGTAAGGATGATACGTTTCATCCCAGCAGTTCTGAAATTCTTCAAACACGCCGCCACAACATTTAGAAAAACGAGCATCGCAAATTTTTCCGTCATAAGTCAATACTTGACCGTAGGTTTCGGCAATTGCCTGTTTTACAATTTCAGTTGATGCACGCGTAATTCCTTGATAACGTTGACAATGGTCATCCGCACAAACGTCGAAGTTGGTGTGGTCTTCCCTATCCCACCAGCGGATAAATTGCTCTTGTTCAGTCCCTTCGTTGGTGTGAATGACACTAACTGATGCAGATTGATTATACACTCCATTTTCGCTCTCTGATTTTTTTGCAAGCAACCAACTTCTTGAAATGACAGCGTGCGCTTTTAGCAACTCCAACGAAGCTGTGGCGCTCATTTCTGACGAAATAACACTAGTCAAGTACTCTTCTATCGAAATTATATTAATTGCTGTTAGCTTTTCATCTTCTACGATAATTTTCAAAGCCCCTTTAAACCGTTGATTTTCTTTTCGTTCCCAATGAAAATTAATACCGATGGTAACATCAATTAGTTCAAAAACATCAGTAACTTCGTTTTGCGGATTGAAAACTAACTCGTCGTAAAGTTTTGTGTTCCAAAGGATTTTCCCGTTCGAATATTCAACGGTTTGATTTCCGAAAACCTCTTCTTCATTGCAAATATACTTGTTCAAAAACGAAAATTTTATTTTCGGTTCGAACATTACCCCGACACTTAACTTTGGTTCTTGCATAATTTTATCTTTTATAAGAGACTGTTATCCAGCCAAATTTTTAATTATATCGTAATACTCTTTTTCGCTTAGGCATACTTCTTTTAAAACTTTAGCCACATTTTTTATTGTGATTTTTTCAAAATCTTTTTCTAATGGCGTGATAAATACACCCCCTAAATCCACAGATGCAGGACTTATCAGAATATTTTCATCGCCTTTCGCAAAAAAGCAATCAGGACGATGTTTTGCCCTTGGGATAATTACAGCTGTGAAATGCTTGGCTTCACACCAAGTTAAGATGTTCATCTTTGGTTCTGTATCTCCTTCCTTGACAGGTAGCGCTTCGTATATTTTTTCAAATAAACAAATACACCTTTTTTTGCTTAATGCTTCAATCACGAACGCAGGGAATCCATAGTTAATCAAAGAAAGATTTTCGTCTTTTTTTACAACAATGTGGTTCTTCCAGCCTTTTTCAATAGGCAAGAAACCTCTGTTCCCTGCCTGAAAATGAGCATGATCCGGCGCAGAAGCTCCACATTTTGGACCGTTATAGAAAATCACATAATCATCCATATACTCCGCCAAATCCAGCATATCACCAAAGCGACCTGCAATAAGTTGCGGAACATGCTTTACGTCCACAATGGTAAAATGTTTCGGAAAAATAGGAAATGGATTGATTAAAATGGTATAATGCTCACCAAAATCCAATCCTTTCTGTAATTTCGGACGATTTTCTTCACAAAGAAAACACGCCCGATCCCGAATACTTTTAGCATCCACTTTTGCGCCTGAAGAAACAATTCGAGCTGGGTTA
This sequence comes from Bacteroidales bacterium, assembly GCA_012518275.1. Classification (GTDB taxonomy): domain Bacteria; phylum Bacteroidota; class Bacteroidia; order Bacteroidales; family Paludibacteraceae; genus UPXZ01. The sequence continues at coordinate 63,101 of JAAYSS010000048.1, read as the reverse complement.
AATTGAACTATAAACTTGGCTCCGTTTACGTTTAATTCCTTTGTTTCAACCTGTTTCAGTGCTTCGTAGTTGGATTTCGCCAAATCCCATTTTTTTAGTTGCTCCAACAAATAAACTTCCTGCTTATCCCGAAATAAATTATTGGAAAAAACCTCGGCACAAGCAAAACTATTTTTGTTTTTATTATTCAACCTTATAAAACAATCGAACAAAGCCACCTATATCCCCATTTCGGGGAATAGGGGCTGTACTGACTATTTTTATTTATTCTTATTCATTTTCACTCTTGCCTGCAATTCCCAAGTCCGAATTCGGTCTTTATAGGTGTTATGCCCGTTCATTTTCACGATATCCAACGATGCGTCTGAATTGTCTTCCCAACGGCGGCAGAGATACATCACGTCATAAATTCGTCCGATTTGATACTCTCGGCTGATTCGCAAACCTACTGCATAATCTTCACCGTATTTTGTCGTTGGGAAATTAATTTGACGAAGCATGGGAACATAGAAACCACGCGGAGCACCTAATCCGTTGATACGAAGCGCATTGTTTCGTCCATTCTCGGGTGTCCATTCTTTGTGGTCAATAATTCCCGGCGGAATCACTTCTAAATCAAAGTCAGTTAGTTTATATGTTCCAACTACCATTGCACAATCTTGCTCGTAAAACGCATCAACAAATCGTTGCACGGTATTTTCATCAACATACAGGTCGTCGCTGTCTAATTGAAGGGCAAATTTTCCACATTTCGGATGATGAAACGCAGCATTCCAATTACCACCAATAGCGTGATACGACTTATCTTGGGCGATGTAAATCAGTTTCGGGTCATCCAAGAATTTTTTGATAACATCTACTGTTCCATCATCAGAATTATCATCCACCACAATCACGTTGTAAGGAAAATTTGTTTTTTGGTTCAAAGCTGATTGAATGGCATCCCCAATAGTTTTCACACGGTTTTTACACGGGATTACTACCGATGCTTCAAATTCAAAGTTATCATCTGAAAATTCAATGTGTTTGAATTTTGGCTCCAAGTATCCGCCTATATCCTTCAAATGTTGTGTGCAAGCCTGTTCCATTTCAATTTGCACGGCACGATTTTTCGGGTCAACATAGTCAAATATTTTCTCTCCCGATTTTCTTGTGTCGTGTTCTATTTCGTAGTAAAGGAATTCGTTGATGTGTACCAAATCGCCTTTTTGTGAAACTTTCAATCGCAAGTCATAAAGTCCGGCAAAATCATAGTCCACATCCATTCTTTTCACAGCTTCTTTTAGTGCAGAAGTGCGATACAGAAGTACAGAACCGAAATCGAAATCATCGCGCAATGCACCGAATTGGTAATCGATAACAGGCGCTTCCTGACGCACTCCGTCGGCTTCCTTAAAGTGGTCTGCATAAGCCATCGCAGCAGATGAATCATTTGCAATAGAAACCATGCGCTCTATTGAATAATTTACCCATTGCAAGGTCGTTGTTTTCGTATAAATCAACGTGTACTCAGCATCTGCTTTTTCAGCTATTTTCCGAATAGCATCCGTAGATTTTAAACTTTTTGCTACAATCACTTCACAATCTTCCACTGATGGAAGTTGAGTAGTAGAGACTAAATAAATCTTATCAACTAATGTTGATTTCTTCAGGTTTTGAATGGTCTGCGTTACCTGTGCAGCATCCTCATAAGGGATAAAGCAATTAATTTTTTTCATAATGTAACCTCCAAATTCTTTGAATAGGATTTTTTATTTTATTTATTTGTTTTTTATCTGAATTTTAACTTTTAATCGGCAAAATCTCATGTTGCCATTCGACAAATATCTGGCTAAAGTACTTTTAATTGGCAAATTTCTCCGCCTGCTGTCGTTACTAATATTTGTTTTTTACTTATCGGTACAACTGTATTTACCAGCGAATTACCGATTTTATGTTTCCAAATCTCTCTCCCGGTCAATGCGTCCAAGGCGAAAATAAGACCGTTTTTTGTACTGCCATAAACGACGCCATCTGTTTCTACGAGCATCGACGGATTATGTTCGTATCCGTAACCCACATTGCACGACCATATTTTTTGGGGTTTATCTCCTTGTGACGAATAACAAACCACGCTGTCCTGCATCGTTTTGGCATAGATACGAGTACCGTCTTCTGAAATTCCGATACTCTCGCGAACCATCGATTGTTTTGAGCTCCAAACGGTTTCCCCGCTTTCCAAATCTATGGCAGTCATAGCGCGTTCCGGATCAACAATAAAAATTTTACCATCAGCAGAAACGGGCCAAACTGAAGCGGGCGAATAATGCCTGCCTTTTCCGTTTGTCCATTTCCAAAGCAAATTCCCTGTGTTTTTATCTAATGCATATAAGTACGTATCCCAAGCTCCGAGAACCACTTTATTGTTGATAATTAAAGGTTTTGTTTCCACATATCCACTCAGTTTATCGAAAATCCAACGTTCTTTTCCAGTTCTTACATCAATGGCTCGGAACGAATTGTCGCTTCCGCCAAGGTAAGCAATTCCGTTTTCAATCGAAACAGCTCCCAGCACAGCTTCTCGTGTAGAAATTTCCCATAATAAAGTCCCGTTTTTGGCACTTATTCCGTAAATATTTTTATCGGCAGAGCCAAAAACTACCACACCCTCAGCAACGGCAGGAGTTCCTATAATTCGGCTTCCGACCCGGTAACTCCAAAGTTTTTTACCGTTTTTTGAGCGATAAGCGGTCAAATATCCCAAATCATCGCCTACAAAAACACGGTTTTTCCACACAACAGGCGAACTGTAGATACCTACTTCAGTTTTTATGAGCCATTTTTCTTTCACTTGTGGAAATTGCTTATTCACCGAAAAATCGGGATATTTTGCATCGCTTCCTTTCTCGTCAAAATATTTTTCAGTCATTGATAGTCCTGCCCACCGTTTCGGTTCTCCACCGATAGTTTGTTCATAAACAATTAAACTGTCTTTCGTTACCGAAAACACCGAATAACCACCTACATCATCTTTTGCACGCAAGTTTGAACGATTTATTAAACCTGGAATTCCGTCGTAGGCAAAAATGGCATTTCGATGATAATGTCCGCCAAGTATCGCGCGGATATTGTGTGCTCTGACGGCATCTGTGAGCTCGTACCAATTGTCCACATCTCCGTATTGAAGCGGGTAGTGAGTGGCAAGAATAACAGGAACAGATTTTTCCTGCGTGCTCAATTCATTTTTCAGCCACGTGATATCCTGCGGTGAAACGTGCCCGTCAGCCATCCTTAAAACGGGTCCCGTGTTAAATCCGAAAAACCGTACTCCTTTATGTTCGAATCTAAATTTATCATCTCCAAAAATCTGCCTGAAATCGGTATGTCCCGATGAACTCCATTTTGTTTCGTGATTGCCGGAAGTGATGTAGTAAGGCACGGATAATTTATCCAGTATCGATTTTGCTTTTTCCAACGATTCTCTATCGCCAAACTCCGTTATATCTCCGGTTACTAACACAAATTCTATTTTCGGTGTATTGTTGATTTGTCGGACCGAATTTTCCAAATCTTCTACCGCCGTAGTGCCTTGTGTGATGTGCAAATCAGTGAGTAAGGCAAAGAGGAAAGGTTCCATGCCATACATGAAACCGATTTGGAAAATAATTAGAAATAAAGTGAGTTTATGCTTCATTTTTCTCGATTATTTTTGACCACAGGACGTTATCTTTATTACATTTTTAGCTAAAAGTATTTTGCATTTCAGATACCACCTATTTTCACTTCCCAGATTCACCCTTTGAAGTTTAGTGAGCAAAAAACTCCAACACCATCCGCATCATCTTATATCGTTCTTCTTTGGTCTTCAGACTTTCAAACGGAAAACCCAACACACAAGTTTTATAATCACCTTTGTAGGCAATTCCGGCACTTAAATTATTTTCTGAATATCTAAATATCGTGAAAGCATTATCCGAAGCCGGTTCTATGGCATCAGGTGCCTCCACTACGTAACTTTCAGAATTTAATTCGTTATGAAAATCAAAATCCCCATTAAACATTGAGAAAGGCGAAATTATGGCTCTAACCATGCCTTTTCGTGATGCTTGACCTGCACGCCATTTGTATTTCAAAATATCCGTAGTAAAATTCCGATCATTTTCAAGGGAATTCGTGTGGCGATTGTCCCATAAATCAGTGCCTACAAACGCTCCCGTGACAAACATATTTCCGCCTTGACGGCAGTAATCGGAAATAGTCGTTTGCATCTCAGAAGTAAATGTCTTAAATTCGAGTGGTTTTATCCCACCCGGTCCCATCTTTGTTTGATATTCTTTTCCTAAAATCAGATCAACAATTTTATAATCTGAGAGACGAACTGTTTGGTTTTCGACAGCTTCATCGCTACATGATACAAAAGAGTAGCCTGCTTTTAAAATCGCTTCTCCGTGAATAGCCGGATAATCAAAAGTATTTCCTGCAATTATAGTTGTTTCATAATCTGCATAACTATCGCCAAAACCGGACGCATCATCGTCCATCCAAGGGATTTTTCGACGAAACTCTTTTTGTTTCCCGATATATTTATAGTCATTAATGTATGGCACACCGTGATCTAGATCATCTAGAAAACCGGCAATGCTATCGCCCTGTGCGTCAAAATCAGCAGGAGCACTTATCCGATTAAAACCATTGACAATCAATATTGTACCTTTATTTTGCCAAGATTTCCCAATGGACAGAATTTCTGAAGGAAAACTTTCACCACCCTTATTTACTGCTGTAACTTTGAAACTAACTACTTTATTGTTCGGAATGGTCGTTCTGAAATTAGTGGAACTAACCATCGTTCCATTGTCAAAATCACCACCTTCTATCCGCTGATAAATAATAAATCTTTCGGCTTTTGCCGTTGGTTCGAGCGGGTCTTCAACGGCTTTCCAACTCAACGCAACTTCATTTCCAGCAATAAATTCCACACTCATATTATTGACCGGAAGTGGCTGTACTACATACTCTGTATGATTTTGCGAAGCAATAAATTGAAGTATTCCTTTGTAAATGGCTCGACTCACGGTAAAGCGAAAACGGGGATCGAGTCCGTAGCGCATATCGGCAAAATTTTGATGCGAAAGTAATTCCAGCAGCATCGTTGGTACATTAGGCGAACGCGCCTCATAGTATGAACGATCCCACATCCCGCGACGGCTCCATTTTGGGTCATAAAGTTGACGTATATCATTGACTATACTTGTGTTAATGCGGTCGGTCAACTCACGCGATACCATCCGAGAAACACCGTTCGGATATTTTCCACTTTCGGTGTTTGAAAAATAGATGCCGAGCGTACCGATAATGCTGTCATTCATCGTAGTTCCGGCATCGGTATGAAAAGCAAAAGCTAAGTCAATAGGGATATTCAAGCCTTTTTGGTTCGGATTAACTGCTGAACCGCCTGACAAGTAATTTACCCACAATCCACGGCATTTGTAGTCGTCCGTGTAATCGTTTTTGCCTTTGCTTTCAGAGTAAATACTATCCGAAACACCTGCCCACTGCATCCAATAGCGTGAAGCTTCGGTGTAACGTGGATATCCGCTTGTTTGGTATGGATAATCGATTTTGGGAAGTTGAACTTTGGGTTGCGGTTCATTGCTTCGTGAACTTGGAACGTTTTCTGTTGCACCGTCTGCTGATAACGTACGGGCAATATTACCCATACCTCCGCCGAATTTCACAGCGTCTGCAGTCAAAATTTGACCTGATTTAGCTGATTGATTACTCAAAACCACTTTCCCCTTTTTCCCCTTTTCAAAGGTAAAATGTCCCAGGTAAATCCAGGTGCCTCCGCCCATTTTTTGATTAATTTTGAACTCCGATTTTCCGCCCTGATGAAAAACAGTGTAATGGGCATCTTGTGTGCTTTTCGGCAAAGTTTGATAAGACACATAAACTGCGTAGCGACCCGATTTTGGAATGTCAGGCGTCCACTCTGCGGTTGTTTCTTGCCCTTTTCTAATAGTTTCTGTTTGCCTGAAACTGCCTTCTTTGAATGGATTTTCAAAGTCAATGTACTGATTTTTTAAGTGAGCAAATCCCGGTGTTTCACCCTTTGTCCATGATTTTGAACCATTTTTCTCTGTATAGACTGATGAAGAATGAATTCCACTGTCATTATCCACTATTATTTCTTCGGTTTGTATATCCCGTTCACGCGGTATCAACACATTAGCACCAGCATTTTCAAGCATAGGAACCAGATAAGGAAGAACGTAGCTCTGTGTATATATATCCTCTACCGTTTGAAAAAGGCGAGCTCGTTGCCACTCCCAACGATTCAGCTTTTGTTCAAAATAGTAACCATGACTTTGCCAAAGTGCAATATGTCGCTTTTGTAGTCCCCTTGTTGGTTTATTATGTGTAGACAAGCGACTAACTAGCGGTACTTTAGTGTTGGTGCTAAAAGTTTTTCGCTTTTTATTTTTACGGGTAGATATTTCAGGAAGAATTAACTCTTCAATCGTTTTTCTTCCAGTAAAAATTTTCAAAGAAAAAGCATTCAAATCACTTGGCAACAACCCTTTAACGTTCGAATAAAACTGGGGAACATTATTGTTTCGAAACGGAAAATTGGAAAATTGATCGTTTACAAAAAGATGTAACTCTTTATCAACAATCTTAACACTGTCAATACGAATTTTACCCACAGAAATTTCTTTTCCAACCTCCGAATTCAGATAGTTTTCAATGTTTGAAGTAACTTCGGGTGTGAGAAGTTGAGCAAAAAGAGCATGAGTGAAAATAAAACCAAATACAAAAAAAAGGACTCCTATCCTCCTAATACAGGAATTCCGAAAGGAAAGAAATATTTTTTTTATTTCACACATACGAAGTAATTTTATAAAAGAGCTGATTTGAAATTAAGCACGCTAAACACCTTCTTTTTGTAAATACAAAGGCGCTTTAATCATCCACATTCCGAGCATGGTAAACAATGCATTCACGATAATCAGCGCATAACCAAAATGAAAACCCCATAAGCCAATTGTTAGTTTTTGCAGGAAGAAACAGAATATCGGCGCCAAAACGGCAACATAAGGCACAAATTTATCTTTCACTGAACGCTTGAATAAAATTCCAAAAGCAAATAATCCCAAAATTGGGCCGTAAGTATAGCTTGCTAAAATATAAACTGCATCAATCACACTGGTGTTATTCAAGATGTTAAATACAAAAATCACCAATCCCATCACTACTGCCATCCCGACATGAACTTTTTTTCGAGTAGTTCGAATTTCGGCTTCAGTTTTGTTTTTTATTCCGAGAATATCTACCGTAAACGACGTGGTCAAAGCAGTAAGCGCTGAGCCAGCTGCTGCATATGCTGAAGAAATCAGTCCGATGATAAATAAAACCCCAACTACCAGCGGAAGATGTCCTTGTGTGGCAACTATCGGGAAAAGTTCGTCGCTTTTTTCGGGACGAGCAATGCCTTTACTGTCAATAAATAAGTAAAGTAGAACGCCGAGCATTAAGAACAGCAAGTTGATGACTAACTGCACTAACCCACTCGTAATGATGTTTTTCTGCGAGTCGCGCGGATTCTCACAACTTAAATTTCGTTGCATGAAATCTTGATCAAGCCCGGTGGTGGCAATCATCGTGAATATACCTGCCAAAAATTGTTTCCAGAAATAAGTTCCTTCTTTCGGATTGTCAAAAAAGAATGTACGCGAAAGGTCACTTTCACGGATACCAGCAATCATTCCCGAAAAATTCAAATTCATATTTTTGGCAATGAAGTAAATAGTGAGAACGACCGATAATATCAGGCAGAAAGTTTTCAACGAATCAGTCCAAATCAACGTTTTCACACCACCCTGACGGGTGTAAAGCCAAACCAACACCACGGTTACTATCACGTTAAAAATAAACGGGATATTTAATGGGCCGAAAACCATCATTTGTAAAAACAGACAAACCAAAAACAAACGCACCGACGCTCCTAACACCTTGGAAATAAAGAAAAACCAAGCTCCGGTTTTATAAGTGCTTACTCCAAATCGTTCATCCAGATATTCATAGATGGAAAAAAGTTTCATCCGATAAAATACAGGAATCAACACGAATGAAATAATCAGTTGCCCCACGAAAAAGCCCAGCACCATCTGCATGTACGAAAATGCTTTCGGGTCAACCATGCCCGGAACGGACATGAACGTAACGCCCGAAATGGTGGCACCAATCATGGCAAAAGCAACCATGTACCATTTAGAACTGCGATTACCGATAAAAAAATCGGCATTATCTGCTTTTCTTCCCGCTAAGTATGAAACTCCGAACAACACTAAAAAGTAAGCGGATATTGTGATTATGACTGCAATTGGACTCATTTTAGTTTATAGCTAAAAGTTTATAGTAAGATAGTTGACAAAGAATTAGTCTTTGTTTTTTACTCCGAATTTATTCGGATTATTTATCATATACGTTATAAGTTTACCTATTTCTGTGTTTAATGTAAGACATTGATTATAAGTTTCTTCTGAAATATATTTGCAATGAAATGCAAATTCTAACCAAACTTTGGTTTCGTCGTTTTCTCCCCAGCAATCTGTCATTTTTGAATGAAAGTGCTTTGGATAAGCTCTTTTTCGATACGCTTCTGCGATGTTTGTACAAATCGATCGGGAAGAACGTCTAATTTGGTCTGTCAAAGAATACCTTTCTTCAATAGGAAAAGCAACAGACAACTTAAAAATGTTCATCGCCTGTTTAAATGCTTTTTTGTAGACGATTAAATCTTTAAAATCCCGATAATTCATACCAAAACTATTTTAGTACTACTAAAATCTATTCAATATTAAATTTGAGTTTCCCGAAAAACACTATTAACCATAGACTACTCACTATAAAGTAGATACGGTTTTCTCTGCTCTTTGAATCTTTCCACATCTTCTTTCCAACTTTCTTTGATTTCATCGGCTGACTTTCCTGCTTTTATCATTTTTCGGATATTTTCATTTCCGATTAAAAGCTCAAAAAAAGGTCTGAAAAAATGATTCCCTAAATTCAAATTTCTATATGCATCGATAACATAACTTAAATCAATTCCTTTTTCCCAAATTTCTTCATCGGATTTTCCACTCAAATCCACTCCATAGCAAAGTTTGTTTAGTTGTGGTGGAAATTTAGCCCCGGAAACACTTCTTGGGGTAAATGAAAAATCGTAACCTTTCATATTCGGATGCCCGTAAATTTGAAACGGTTTATCCGTGCCGCGTCCCAAACTAACCGGCGTAGCTTCAAAGTAGCAAGTAGAAGGATAAAGATAAATCGACTTCATGTCCGGCAAATTTGGCGATGGCGGAATGGGTAGCACATACTTGGTCTGATGCGTGTAATTTTTACACGGAATTACGGTTAAATCGCACACACGCGATGCGGGTAACCAACGTTCACCATTGGTCATAAGGGCAATTTCTCCCAACGTCATTCCATGAACTACGGGAATCGGAAGCCAGCCCACACCCGATTTATACTTCATATCCAAGATAGGACCGTCCACGTAAAATCCATTTGGATTGGGTCGGTCGAGTATCAACATCTTACGATTAAATTCAGCGCAAGCGTCCATCAGGCGTACCATCGAAATATAGTACGTGTAAAACCGCAGTCCAACATCTTGGATATCCACAACGAGAATATCAAATTTACGAATGTTCACTTCACTCGGTCGTCTTGAGTTCCCGTCGTACAGCGAAAGAATTGGAACCCCGGTTTTTTCATCAACCGAACTTGAAACGTGTTCGCCGGCGTCAGCTGTACCCCGAAAACCGTGCTCCGGTGAAAAAATAGCTACTACATTGACTTTATTCTCAATCAGAATATCCAGCGTGTGCTTGTTGCCTACCATTCCGGTGTGATTAGAAAATATCGCTACCCTTTTGTTTTTCAAAATGGGCAAATACGCTTTAGTTTGCTCGGCACCAAGGATAATACGACTTTGCTGTGGTAACGCTGCAAAAGTAACTGAGAACAATAAAATAGTGAAAAATATTTTTTTCTTATTCATTTTCTTAAATGTGAACAAAGTTAATCTATTTTATCTATTAAAAATAAAAAGAACCGACTTTCAATCGGCTCTTTTATCTAATTTAACATGTCCTTTGCCTCAAAAGTCAAAAATTGACTATTCGTTAAAAAAGAGAAGAATAGCTATTTGAAATTTAGGAATAAAAGCCAAAATATTACTTTTTGACAATTCTTGCTACTTGCAAAAGAAATCAACGAACTCATTCTACACTCCTTTGTCACAGCATTGTATTCATGACTCTTACCACTGCTTCTCTTTTATAAACTCCACGTCTTCAACTGAAACTGTCTTTTATTCATATCTTATTACAGATAAGAATCTGACTTAATCTAACATAGCATTACACAAAAGAGTAATGCTATGTTAAGACAAGACATGTTTAAGGGTATATCCCTTTTACCCTTATTTATTCCCTGTTTTTAGGGATTTCAATAAGTGCAAAGCCGGCATGAGGTGCTGCTGTAAACACACACAGATTTCCATTCACCACAGCCCAAGCCGAATTAGCAGAGCATGCAGGTGACGATGGTGCTTCCATAGCGTAAGTAAATACCGGTTCCGGATGCTTTTCCGTATAGTTTACTAAAGACGAAACAACATCAAAACCTTCTGATATATCATAGATATACAATGTGGAAGCAGGCCACCAATTAAAACGCCTACCGGATGTCATTATCAAATAGCGTCCTTTATTGAACGAAGCGATATGTACATCCGTACCATGTGACGGATCAATTTCACTTCCTTCATTTTTAAGCATTTCAATCTGATAAAGAGGGCTTCCATCAGATTTAAGCAACTGAACGACACTTACATATGTACTTGTGAATAAATAAGCATCCTCTGTTCCTACCTGATTATAAAATGCATAATAAGAAGCTGTTATACTTGGACGAATCAGAAATGGATCGCTGAAGTTTTTAAAGTCTTTTACAGTAAAACGTAAAATTTCATCACCCGGATCTTGTTTTACAAAATACACGTATCCGTTTCCTGAGTCATCTAAATTTACGGAGATATTATCACCAAAGCGTGATTTAGTAATTTCGGTTTCACCATCAAAACCATCAAAAGTCAAAACCACTTCCGGTTTGGAGTTGGGTGTATCGTAATAATACACTTTTAATGGTCCGTTTTCGGCGTCACTCGGATTTGCAGCAAGATTACTCAAATAAATATGTCCATGTGACAAAGCGCCAGATGAAATAACATGTGTTCCACCTTCTACATCCGTCATATCTAGATTAATAGGATTGGCCGCATTATCGTTCAATAAATCGGAAACCTTGAACACCTTAGGAGCCATACGATATGCCAACAGAACATATTCACCGTCAAAATCAGCACACCGAGTTAGTTCTGCAGTAAAGTCGGGATACAAGGTCGTATTTACAGAAAAGTCATGTATAATGGCTTTACTGAAATCAAGACCGGCGAGCGCCGCTTTGTCAAAATCAATTTCATATTCATCCGTAAGTCCTAAAAAATTAAGCTGTAGCTTACCCGGATTGCTTTTCAACAGTTTATTATCCGATGTAAGCGTACCAAATGAAAATTCTGCCCGAGCCGGACGCAATGTTAAACTGCTTATAACTACTTCATCTGCATTCGGAGCATTCAAATTGATTATTTTCTCATCTAAATCTATACTGGCTTCCACTTCCTGCCCATCGACCAAAACAATCATTTTGTCAACAATAGGCTTTACTTGTGGTTCCGCTAAATTTAGAATAACCTTATATTCAGCAGCATTCTCCACATTCAGTATTTGTATGGTTTTTTCTAGCATTCTAGCGGACAAATCATATCCTTCAAGGAAATCATACGACTCTTGATCAAGCGAAGCACCAAGTGATAGTTTGCCTGCAAACTTCACCTGAGAAATATCTGTTTCCGCAGATACATTATTAAACGTGATTGTTTTTTCTTCTTCATTGATTTCACCATCGTAGCGTCCACCACCACTTAAATCACCATTAATAATACGAAGACTATAAATGATGGTTTCTCCGGAGGGGTTTTCTACAATGGGATCTTCTTTACAAGAGTAAGCAAGTAGCGTGAATAATGCTACTACAAATAATCCTAAAATATATTTAGTCGTTTTCATTTTTCTTTCATTTAAAAAATTCACTATTCTGCCCATTCTTTGGTTTGCGTTAATGTATAACCATGGCTTTTGTAAAGTTGTATCTGCCCAGATGGAACAGGATTTATATAATTTCTTGGAATAGGACGATTACGTTGCCGTTCGGTATTCCGAAGAATATAACCTTCTGTAAGTGCATCATCTTCAAGCACAACAGATGCGTCTAAATCGGGATAATCATCCAAACGTATGTACGCTCCATAACGAATATCCGGATTGATACCATTCCAAAGATAATCTAATTTTTTCCAGCGTTTTAAATCATTTAACCGAAAACCTTCGAAACACAATTCAACTCGACGTTCTCTACGTATCTCCCACAACATGGGATCTACATCTCCCTCGGGATTGATTTCACTACGTTTCGGATCATCATACACTTCTCCATCTACGGCAGGTTTGCCACCAACAAATTGCAGAGCCGGCATATCGATACCTGAACGTGCACGCAGAAGATTAATTGATTTATCCAAATCTTCTTGCCCAAACGGATGTGAGTCATTGATCAAATGAAGTTCATATGCTGCTTCAACGTAATTAAGTAACACTTCACCTAAACGAAGACATGGCGCATCGGTTACATTTCGTTCACGTGCAAAAGTAGGATCTTTTTGACCTGCTTTGCTATCATCCATAAATTTGCACCACGAATATCCTGATAGTGTGTATGCAAACGGTGAATTATCTCCACCTTTAAGATAGTATTTAGGACGAATACAGAGTGACAAACGAGGGTCACGATCAGCAAAAAATGCTGAATCAGTGGGAGCCGTCCAAAACTCATCATTGTAATATATTGGAAATCCATTGCTTTTTGAGAAGCTTTCAGCTAAAGACTTACTTGCCCCCCCTTGTGGATCCTGATAGCTATAGGCTAATGTAGAATGTGCCAATACTCCGTCTAAATATTTACGATACATAAGTATTTCAGCATTACCTGCCAAATCATCAGATGCGAATAGGGCATTGTAACTATCTGAAATAGAATAAGGACCACTCATAGCCAATAGCGCTGCATTTTTAGCGAACAAAAGACATTTTTCAGCTTTTGCTAAATCTATATTATGGTATTTTAGGAAAGTACCTTCACGCAACATCATACGTGAAGCCATGCCGGCAACCACATATTTGTTTATTTGTAGGGCACCGTCGTTGATACGCACATTATCCATAGCAAACTGAAAATCTTCCAGTATTTTATCAACTACAAATGCACGCGGATCTCGATCTTTGTACAGATAATCTAAATCTTCCTTCTTGTCACTTATAATTGGCACATGATCCATATAGGGGACATCACCATAACGAAAAACCATATTGCTATAATAAACGGCACGGAAAAAGCGTGCTATGCCCGTCCAGTGGTTTATTGTGGCAGCATCTGCATCGAGACGCTCGATGTTTTCAATGACATAGTTTGCCTTGCGAATAAGGCTAAAATTCCAACCGCCATCGCTAACCGGGACTTCTAAAGGCGTCAAATCTTTTTGAGAAATATCTGACGCAAAGTCATCGTTCAGGGTCTGCCCCATCAGAAATGGACCATGAGAAATTCCCGATCCGTAACCTGAAAAAACAGAGGTATAAAACGAATACATATACGAACGTGTTTGGGTTTCAGTCATCCAAAACTCATCATCTGTAAAGTTATCATAGGGTGGACGATCCAAAAACTCCTCGCATGATGCGAAAATTAACCCTAAAACACATATAACTATATATTTATATTTTACTTTCATATGTTTAATTTTTATTTTTAATTATTTTGTGGATTAAAGTGATATTTGCAAGCCACATGACATGGAGCGCGTAAAGGGATATATACGTCCAAAGCCCATTGAACCACCATCTCCATAGGATATGTCGGTTTCCGGATCTATTGGAAGATTTCCTAACCGATCAAATTCAAATAAGTTTTCAAAGCTAAAATACAATCGGAAACGATCCAATTTTATTTTATTCAATGTAGCAGCAGGCAACGAATAACCCACCGTAACATTCTTCAACCTGCAATAAGACATATCCAATAAGTACTTAGTTTGCGTCAAGAAGTTAAACCCGGCCGCAGAATATCGCCCCGGCTGATTCATGTCAGCCAAACGAGGATAGAAAGCATTCGGATTTTCGGGCGTCCAATAGTCGGTTTGGTGCGCATAGTATGTCCCTTCCGTATTGAACCAACCCGGTATGAGCATACCTCCTGTAGCCCAATGTTGGCGGCTACCTACTCCTTGTAAAAATACACCTAAATCAACACCCTTATATTCCAAGTTGACACGGAAATTGTATTCGTAACGAGGTGTTGAATTACCAATGCGTTTCCAGTCACCGTGATCATTCGCCGTTTTATTTCCCCATGTTATTTCTCCATCATTGTCCAAATCTTTATATTTAATATCACCCGGACCGTATTTATATCCGAGACCTGTAGCATCTTCAAAATATTTTTGCGAGGCTATACCTTCCACCGGTGTACCATCTTCATTGAAATCTTCGGCAGTAAAAAAGCGGTCGGTTTCAAATCCCCAGATTTCACCGTAAATTTTCCCTTCATAGTTACTACCGTCCAAAATGGAATTAGCAGTTCGAGGATGTTTTGTAATTACGGTTCTAGCATCAGCCAAATTCGCAGCTAAATTTAACCTGAATTGGTTAGCAAAAGTGTGACGGTAATCTAGCGATAATTCCCATCCTTTTGTTGTTAGTTGCGCAGCATTTTCATAGGGTGCATCAGTACCGAAGAAAGAAGGCACTTCTGTACCTCCTACTACCATGCCGTCATTTACGCGGCGGAAGTAATCGAAACTCACACCAAATTTATCTCTAAAAAATCGCATATCAAGCCCCCCATCAACAGTATTAATGGTTTCCCAAGTAAATCCATCTCGGATGGCTAAAGGTAATCCGAAGCTAGTCTCATTTATCTCGTTTACAATCCATCCGGATAAGTACGAGGAAAGAACAGCGCGGAAACGGTTGGCACCAATATCTTGATTACCTATACTACCGTACGATAAGCGCAATTTTGCAAAACTCAAATAAGGTTTCAAAGATTCCATCCAATCTTCTTCAGACAACACATAACCTACTGAAGCGGATGGGAAAAAGCCCCATTGTTTATTTAAGGGGAAACGTGATGAACCATCATAACGTCCATTTAACTCAATCAAATAACGGTTGCGGTAAGCATAATTAATACGTGCAAAGAAACCGGCTATTGCCCAATCATAATGTGAACCATATATAAATTGGTCACCAACAGCTAAAGAAACTTCCGGTTTTTGCATATCTAACAATTCACGTTTTTCTGCATTTAGATACCTGATTTCTTTGTATTCTAAGTTACTTCCTACGAAGGCATTAACATTATGATCGTCCAATACCTTTTTATAACGTAGCACAGCATTGCCAACATGGTAATCCCGTTTGTAAAAGTAATGATCAATCTTGTTGCGGTTGGTAGGAGCCCAATTATCAGTCAAGGTAAGCGGTCCTGCCCAAAAGTCCCACCCGCCTACGGTACCTCCTCGTTGAATAATCATTTGATTATCCATGTTGTAGGTATAATCCAAATCTAATGACAAATCGTTTGTAAAATTAATTGAAGTTCCTAATGAAATCCGAGTATAATCCTTAATGTCGGAATTGATGTTAGCTGCGGCAGTTTCAGCAACCGAATTACGGAAAGGTTTTCCTTGATAAGTGCCATATGGCATAATGGTAGGCCAACGATATAGATAATATAATGCATCATAATTTGCCTGTGTAAAATTAAATGGCGTTTCCAAATTTGTACGTGAATACAACAATTTCGAACGAATCGACAACCATTTATTTATTTCACTGTCTGTGTTAAAATTCACATTATAACGTCGGTATTGATCTGGTTTCACTTTTATCACTCCGCTCTGCCCCATATAGCCTAAACCTAAATAATATTTTGTGATTCCCGATGAGCCTCCAACGGAAAAGTTATGTTGTTGGCTAAAGCTAAAATCTTTCACGTATTCGTCCGCAGCCTGCCAACTTCTATAAAAATAGGGTGAGCCGTCAATAATTTCAAAATCTCGACCAAGCACCATTTCATCACTCAAACGGATGTCTCCGAAGACGCGTTCCCACTCTTTCATTCTCTCTATTGATTCTGCATTCCAAACCAGGTTATTGGTCGTTGTAAAAGTAACCGTACCCGGAGCACGTCTCTGCCTGCTTTCCAATGCCATAGCAGCGCCTTCATACGATTTTGCCATTTTAGGAACTACCGTAGGAGCTGCCCATGAAAAGTTGTTTGAATAGTTTACTTTGAATTTTGATTTTTCTTTACCACTTTTTGTTGATATCAAAATAACCCCAAATGCTGCACGTGTACCATAAATAGAAGATGACGCCGCATCTTTCAGAACAGAAATACTTTCAACATCATCGGAGTTAATCATATTCAAATCAGATATTTCAACGCCATCCACCAAAATCAACGGATTGGAAGCGTCATTACCTTCGTTAAGCATAGTACCTATCGCACCACGAATACGGAACTTAGGCGTTGTACCTAAGCGACCCGATGAAGTGGTTACCGTCAAACCGGGTGCGGCTCCCTGCAATCCTCGTCCCAAGTCAGATAATGGACGGCCTTCTAATTGCTTAGCTACATCAATGCTTTCTACCGCACCTGTCAAGTTAGCTTTTCGTTGTGTGTCATAACCCACCACCACAATTTCATCAATCAAGCGGGAATCTTCTTCCAAAACAATATTAATGACTTTGCGTGAACCTATTTTTTCAATTTGAGTTTGGAACCCCATGTAACTGAATTGCAACGAAGCACTTGACGAAACCGTTAACTGATAACGGCCATCTATTCCGGTAGTAGTACCAACGTTAGCTCCTACTACTTTTACTGAAACACCAACTAAGGGTTCGTTATTTGGATCAGTAACTTGTCCGCTGACGGTAACATCTTCGGCATAGATATAAGCCGAAACAAATATCAAGCAAAACATTAAGGCAAGGACTTTCTGAAAGAATTGCCTTATGTATACGCCGACAAAATTTCTATCTGTATCTCTCATAAAATTAATTATTGAATAATGAATAATTACGAGTAGTACAAATATGACTTTTTTGTACTACTCGTATTTTTATATGTTATCTCTTAATAAATTTCTTTGTCACAACGCCATCGTCTGAAGTCAAACGAATTAAATAAGTTCCAACAGCCAAATTGTCAATCGGAACATTAAGTTGTTGTGTGTTAACTTTTAGTGACTTCAACATACGACCGTCGAAACTATAAATCGCGTAGCCAGTCAGCGTTGTTTGTCCTGCATGAACCTGCAGCATATTATTTTCAACGCTTACAGTTGCTGCATCCAACAGATTGGTGTTGAGCCCTGTCGGGGTGATTTCAAGTTTGTAGGTTGACGGAGCCGGAACGGTGATAGTATTTGTTGCTTTTGGAAGAGCAAAAATATGCATCCGCTCACTACTTGCTGAAACCACATACAAATTATCAGCCACGTCGAAAGCTATTCCGTCAATATTGTTACCAATGGTAGGAATCACCCATTCTGATTTGAACTGTAAAGCGGGAACACCTTCTGCATCATAGCTAACATCAAAGAATTTTACCGTTCCGTCACTTCCTGCAGCCAACAAAGAACCGTCATTATTTACAGCAACAGCTCCACGGTACGAAACATTTTTGGAAAATGCCGGAAAATTTTCTGCGGTGGATGAAAAGTCCATATCACCTGTTGAACTGATATGTGAAAAAGCTGGATGAGCATCGAATCCCCAACGATTTTGGGCTACCCAAAATCCGCCCTGAGTTTTATCTGAAACTATGGCTAAATTAGAGTTAGCATATTTTCCGGTCGAGTTGTCATATGCTATAGCATCGTATGGAAGCGCGTAAGGAGCATCTAAAGAACCCACATTGTATTGTAGTATGTTTAATGTAGCACCATTAACAGCAAGCGAGTTGTCCATGGTATACAGCTTAGTGTCTTCACCGGATCCGGTCAGACAAAATGCAGCTATTTTACCATGAATAGCAGTTCCGTCTACTGTTTTCACACCTTCTTCATCACGAGTACCGTCTGCAAAAACAGGTTTAAAATCGGCTGAAGGATTTGCAGGATCCATAATGTAGATACCCGAAACATCTTTACCGTTATCGCAAACCCATACACCACCTTCAGCGTCAACCATAATTCTTTTCGGACCTTGACCTTCAACTGGCCACGTAATTCCTCCGGAGTAACCTTGATTTCCTTGATTGGTAATATCGGTCAAGCCCGGATCAAGAATAAAGATACCTTTTGTCTGTGTTTGCACATGCGGTGTAGTACCATCTGATCCTGAAGTCCAGCACATTGTAGCATATATGCGTCCAAAATAAGGGCTTTCGTAGCTGTTATCTACAATTACATCACGCGGGTGATAAAACTGAAACTGCGGTTGCTCGGTATCATTTACTTGTACCGGCGCAGATTCTGTAGTCGCACCTGTGGCAGTCATTGTCCACGAGTATGTACCGTCTGATACCTCGCTCAAGTCAAGAGTAGTCGTGTGTGCACCTTGAGTTAGAAGAGCGGCATCGGTCAGATCAATTGTTTTCACAATCGTTTCACCCTGCATAATGTTTACAGCTAGAGCTGTAGCAGGAGCATTTAGGAAATATTCTATTTCCACTTTTTTCTCACTATTTACGTCACCGGACTTCAAGCCGGATGCATAAATGTTTAACTCTGCGGCATTCACAGCTATTGCCATGAAGCAACAGGTAATAAGCATAAAAATTTTTTTCATGATAATAAAATTTAAAATTAAAAGAATTGATTTGATTGTATTATAAGTTTGCAAGGGAATATTCCCTTGCAAACTTGTTTTTTATCGTTTTATTATAATTCGTTTATTTACAACTCCTTGGGTTGTGTTCAGTTGTAATATGTAAATTCCTTCCTGTAAGTTTGTTACAGAAATTGTTGATGAAACACCATTCATTTCTCCGGTAGTCATTAAACCTCCCGCTATATCATATAAAGAGTAATTCTCAACAAATACCTCCTGAGCATCAATGATAACTTCAGTTGATGCCGGATTCGGATATACTTTCACATTTTCATCTACAGATATAGTTTTAAGCCCGGTACCGTTATTATTTGCCGGAATGCGCGTTGTGTAGGTGTTGTTTAGATTAGGTAATGAATAAACCATTAGCCTTTCGTTGGAGTTAGACACAATATACAAGTTTCCGGCTACATCGAATTCTACACCCATTGTGTTGCCTTTGCCGTCTCCCCAATCTATTACAAATTTTTCAGTCAGTGTCGGTACATTGGCTGCATCGTAAACCACATCATATACGGCAACCTTTCCGGTTTCCCTACCTATTGCCAACATTGAACCGTCTTTGTTTACACCCATACCACCCTGAAATGAACTTACTATTTCTGATCCACAATTGTAGTTGATTTTTCCATCAGTGATATGAATCAATGAGGGTACAGCCGTGCTACTCGTATAACGGTATTGTGAGAGCCACCATCCACCTCGTCCATCGGAAGCGATACAACCGTTACCATTCAGCATAACAGGGGCTTCTTTGTCGTTATACACTACGGCCGTAGGTTCACTCTTCCAAGGCAATGTACTTCCATCACCAATATCGTATTGATTGATATTAACGTGCACTCCCGGATCAAAATTCCTATCATAGGTGTACAATTTGGTATCTGCTCCTGTACCCTGAATGTTACAGTGCATAATCGGGCTATGAATCAATTTTCCATTAATCATTTCCGTTCCCAAACCCGCATTTCTCTCTCCGCTAAATACAGGCTTGAAATCTGCGGTTGGATTAGCAGGATCCATGATATAAATACCGGATCCATCAAGAGTGGAGCTGGATAAATAAACTTTCCCATCAGGAGCTACTGATGGTCTTGTAAGTGGCCATTGGTAATTATTACCACCGGTACCCCAGTTCACATTACCGGAATAGCTTTTATCTCCTTGATTAGCCACATCGGTCAAAGCGGCATCAAGCATATACACGCCTTGTTCAACAGTACGCGGATCACTAGGTGCTCCTGCAGAAACAGTACCTCCAAGTGATTCTGTGACATATATCCGACCGAAGAAAGGACTTTCAGGCGTATTGTCTACAGCTAAGCCACGTGGTGCATAATATTGGAAAAGCTGAGAATCATCTGAAACTTTAAGCGGATAAGCCACAGCACGAGCTGACGCTGTAATTCCCCACTCATCAAAATCTTTTTCCCCGAACGGATTAGCAATAGAGTGAGCTCCTTTTGTCTTAGCTCCTACAGGATAACTTTCGAGCAACTCGCCATCCTTGTATATATTTATTAATACACTTGTGGCATCCTCGTTGAGTTTAAAACCGAAAGTTTTTTCGGACGAAAGTGAAAGCTCGGAAGCATAAATATTCATCACCGGCTTGCCGATTGTCCTATATCTTGCAAAGCCCTGATTTTGAACCAACAACAATAGATCAATATTGTAACCATCCACCACTCCAAAAGACGTCATATAGGTAGCTGACGTAGTTCCCAAACCTGTGTTCGGATATCTTTCGGATATCTTTTTAGCTTGATCTAAACCTTCGTTTACATCAAATAATACAACACCGACTTTAACTCCACCGGCTTCAGCTGCAGGCATAGCTAAATAGGTATGGTTAGCATAACGGAAAAATGTACCGCCACAAGAAGACACATCGGGGGTAAAATCTTCAGTCATGAAGCTTTTTTTCTCCATTTTCGTGCCGTCGGCTTTATCCCAGTCAAATATAAATTCAGCGGGCAAAATAGTTTCACTATCTACATACAAGTGTCCATTCGGCATAACGGTTAGCACAGGATTTTTTCCCCAAGCTTCAGCAGTAAGGGCATCGCCAACCAACATGTATTTTGTGGAAATTTCAGTTGGTGAATCTGCATGATATTTCATGCCCATTAAAGCTACGGCAGGAGCATTTCCATCAGCATCTTTGTTGATAACCGTAGTATAAACGGTACAATTCCAGCGCGAGCCTGTAACCGCCATCGTAGAGCCGACAGTTGCATTAGCAAAAGCTGCATGCTTATCGGTTTCAAATAATAGGGTCGGTTCTGCATCATCGGCTTCCCACGTGTAAACCTTGCATCCGTTATCAGCTTTAGTAATAGCCATTAAATAATGGTCTGCCGAAATGGCAATATCATTAATGCCATTTATTCCGGTCAACTTCATTTCTTTTTCTAAGGCTAACGTAGAAGCATTTACAATGAATAATTTAGGAGATTCCGTTAAAACGTATATTTTATTATCTCTTTTAATAGCACGTTGAATAACAGCACCCTTCATCCAGTCGGGCTGTAACGTAGTTCCGACAGGTTCAAATTCATAACTGTCTAATGCAGCCATACCTTGTTCCTGTTCAGGTTCCGGATAATCAGGTAGATCCAAACGGATATTTTTCAATTGAACTTTCAAACCGGCAATTTTTCCTGCTTCTACCGTCGCATCAACTACTTTCGATTTATAATTTTCTTTTTCAATCGAAACTTTATAATTACCCGGCTCTAAATCGTAAAATGCAAAAATACCGTTATACCAATCATCAGTTGTGTATGTTTGTAAAACAGAATTGTCTGATGCTCTCAACAATTTAACGGTAGCTCCATTCAATGGCAGCCACTGATCATCTGTACCTTCGATATAAGTAAATTTCGGTTCATTCAACACATCAACTAATTCATTTTCTGATTTTACCCACCCGGAGAGGGTACCTGTAGTAGGAGTTTCTCTTTTATACCATGTGTAAAAATGTTCAAATAAACGAAGGGCTTCCAACTTACAATAATCATTATTACACAAACGGTGTGTTTCAGGCGGATAATCATGGAATGATCCTTCAGAAAGGAATCCGGGTACAACCAACGGACGCAATACTCCCAAGCCGTTCCAATCGGCTGGATAAAAAGTTATATCCCCACGAAGCAATGGATTTGGACTGGTCCATACCGTTAGCGGATTTTTAATTTGGATATTTCCAAAAGATGCGGCCATCTGATCACTTGGGGGAGTTGTAGGGGCTCCTTGTCTGCCGCGGTACAGTATAAGTAGATAATTCGTAAGCGTATTTAATGCGTTAGAGTGAATAGAAAGGAAGTGATCAACTTGATTTGCATTTGCTTCTTCGGCAATAGAGGATAGTGGTCGGTCATCTTCAGTTCTATTTTCTACACGAGACATAATAACAGTTGCTCCAGCATCTTCAAGCATATCGCGCAAAGCTAAACCTTTTACTAAATTTGAATTTGACTCCCAATATCCGTTCGGATTTGTCCAAACTTCCGGAACCGGAATAGTCCACACACTGCGATCGTTTCCTTCATGTCCACCGTGTCCCGGGTTTATATATATTTTTAATCCCGTTAAATCAGTTGCCTGAGCCATAACCGACATACACAGGATTAGTAAAAATAAAATATTTTTTTTCATTGTTTTGTGTTTTTGTAGGTGATTATTTAATTGTTATTTCCATGATATAAATTTTACCTTCTAAGGTATTAAAAGCTATTTTTTTGCCATCGGCTGAAGGGGCGGGATACATTGCTTTCATTTTTTTCGGTAGCTGAAATGTTTTTCGTGTTTTCCCGTCAATAGATACAGCTACAATATCAGACGAGAGCACTTTATGCCCGTCATCAACATCATTCATACCTACAAGCCATTTATTATTTAACCACTTAGGCGAATTTAAGTAGCCAATTGAAACAACGTTTTTTCCATCTAAATCACACACAAATGTGCCGCCGCGAGCTGTAGTGTAAACTATATGTCTGTTATCGGGTGAAATGCTTGTCCAAAAATAACTTTCATTCTCACCGTTGGGTGTAAGTACCCGAGCAGTTCCGTCAATGTACAATACCATTTTTTTATTTTCAATGGTAATTAACGGCAGAGATTTTTTAGCGGATGGAGCTTTGAGCATTTTTTTGCCGCGCAAATAAACAGGAGCATTGTTGGAAAATTGAGGTACTATGTTTTCACGCGTCGGCTTTATCAGCTCCACATTTCTGCCATTGTTCATGGTGTATTTACGCAAAGAAGAATAGCGTACATTCTGTACAAAATTATACTTTCGGTATAAGATTGTATTTTCGTCGTTACTGATTCGTACAGCATAACCGGCACCTAAATCAGAAGTCAAACGCTTGATTTCGTTCGTTGCTAAAACATGACAATTTAGTCCCTGATAATCATCAAATGTAGTTAGAATATAGTTTCCTTGCGGACTAAACACCGGATGGTAAAAACCACCCTTTTCGGTTCCAGCTAACAAGCGAACCGATTTTAACTCAATTTGCTGAGCACAAACTAGTTGTCCTAACAGCAAAAATAAAAATAATGTTTTTCTCATAGAACTAATGAATTTAATTTTGATTAAAGTATTATATTATTGCAGTTAATTATTTGCCTAATGCTTACTTGTGTATAGAGATTTGCTACAAACAAACCATCATTTTTGTAGAAAGCCTGTTCAATGGGCATTATTAATGCCACTGTAAGTGATAAAAAATCGATTTAGGTGTAAAACATCACAGTTTTACTTTCAATGTTCCGACTTGATAAGGAGTTTGCATCCGTATTAGGTAGACGCCTTGTCTCAAAGATTCCAAATTCAAGATTATTTCATTATTGCCTGCTTGTAAGGAATAATTTTTAGTGTGCAGTAAATGCCCGGATACGTCATACACATTTACCTGCATATTAGAGGCTTCCAACACATAAACCATCAGGTTATTTTTATAAAATCGTGCATTCAGTTTTTCATCGAAAGTATTAATCAAACCACTACCTGTTCCGAAAGTGATTTTTCTTGTTTCAGACCAGCAATCATTGGTATTGGGCTTGCGGGTCAAAACTCGCCAATAATAAATTCCGTCTTTGTTAATATGCTTACGTGTCGTTGAATAGAATATATTTTGAGTCGTTTCATGTGTACATACAATGTCTGTAAATTTATCATCGCGCGCTAACTGCCAGATGTAACTGTCTGCCTTTTCTACCGGTTGCCATTGGAAAGTAATAGGCAATTCTTGTATATGATTTGCAGTCGGTGCTATCAATGTAGTCGCAACAGGATCATCCATAAGAGTCTCACCCATAACACGTAACGAATGTTCATTACCGTATCGATCTAATACTGAGACAGCTATTTTGTGAGAACTGGTCGTGATGTGCGAAGGCAAAACGTATTCAGTAGTGTAACTTACACCCAAAAGATAATCGGATTTATGAAACACATTGGGGTCGTTTCTGTTGGATTGAGGTACAGCGTATACCAGAAAACGTAAGATATCACTTTTATCATGTTTCCAAGATATAGTTTGCCCCACAGGTCGATTAAAAGTTACCATTTCATATGTATCATATTTTTTCCAATCTATGGCAGGTGCAACTGCATTTGTTGAAAACGTTGATTCCCGAAACTTATCCCGAAACGGTTTATCATATACCCATCCCAAGGTGTTATAAAAAACGTGGCCGGGAGCATTATCAAAAGAAGATGCTCTATCTATTTCTGTTTGTCTCGCAAGTTCATTTACTGTATAACCTTTACCTTCCGAATATTTATAAATAGCCAAGCTAGGATAGAAATGTCTGCCAAACTTATTGGCTATATCAGCCCACCAAGGACACAAGGTAGCGTAATCTTGACCGCCGCCTATCCGCCAATAAAGTTGAGGCGAAATGTAATCAACCGTCCCGGCTTTAAGCCACGCTACAGGATCACAGTAGATTTCTTGATACATATTTCCTCCTGTGATACCAGCTGGCAAAGTAAGACCTTCTTTATAAGCCACATATGAATTTGTTGTCCAAATGCCAAAAGGAGAGACACCAAAAGCCACCCACGGCTTCACTGATTGAATGGTGTCATATACGTCTGCAATCATTTGATTGACGTTAGAACGACGCCAGTCATGTACGTTCATATCATTCGGTTTATAAGCAGCAACCGATTTGGCATCTTCGGTAGTTGTACCGCCATAAGGATAGAAATAATCATCGAAAATAATACCATCAACATCATACTTACTCAAAATATCACCGACGACACTTTTTATACGAAATCGAACTTCCGGAAGTGCCGGGTCCAATATTACGCTGCTGCTATACCAAAGTAACCACTCCGGATGTGTGTTTTCATAATTCAAAGGGTGATCATGAGAGCCCGTCCAACCACTTCCATTTCCGCGAGAAGCATAACGATAAGGATTGAGCCATGCATGACAAGCAAGCCCCCTTTTGTGACATTCTTCTAAAACAAACGCCAATGGATCGTAGCTCGGCTCAACACCTCGATTATTTCGAAGGTAAGAAGACCAAGGTTCGTATGCTGAATTGTACATGGCATCACAACAGGAGCGTACCTGAAAAAACACCGTATTCAATTTCAAACTCTGAATTGAATCTAGCATTTTAATCATTTCTTTTTTTTGATTCCCGGGATTAATCGACTTAGGCCAGTCAATGTATGCAACTGTAGTCAACCACGTTGCCCGCATTTCGCGCTTAGGTGATGATGCAGCAATGTCTGCATGATAGGCAATAATCAAACCTAAAAGAAGAGTATAAAATGTTTTTCTATCCATTAGATGTATAGTTTGGTATTAGCTTGCAGGTTAAAGTTAAACACACAAAATCAGAAGAACAAAGTTATACTTTTATGTGTTAATAATACAAAAAAATGACCTATGTTCACCTAATTTAACTTTTTGCGGATGTTGTTTTTGTCAAAATAACTTTTTGAATATTTTTTGCCGATTTTTCACACAAAAAGAAAGCACAAAGACATTTCTAAGTTCAACTGTCTGAAAGTTATTCAAAAAAGCTTTTTTGAATTTCTCAGCTACAATCAACATCGAAAACCACTTTACTATAACATCAAAATACACAGCTACTTAAACTCAAAACAGACTTTCTGTTTTGAGGTTTATAAAATACTTAAAAAGGGTATTAGAATATGAGCGAATTTTTATTTTTTCAAAAGCGAAAAATAGGACTTTGCTTACAAAAACACACTTTACAAATAAAAACCAATAGACTAAAAAATTATCATTTGGAAGGTTTTACAGTTTCTGACAGTTTTGTCCCAACACAAAATAAGAAATTTTAAGATATTGAGTTGAGTTCGGTAATAGAATTAATATTGTCATCTATTTGTCGAAAACAAAAGATTAAAGGCGAATTGTTAGTGTATTTAATGTTCTGCACTTTCCACGTACACCTGTCCGGTTTCATAGCGAACAACTTTTACTGTTGCTCCCTTATCAATAAACGCTCCATCGACTGAAACAGCATCGTACACTTTGTTGCCTATTTTTACTTTCCCCGAAGGACGAAGTACAGTATGTGCCGTACCCAAACTTGAAACGAGCTTTTCTTCGTCCATCGAAACTCCTATATAGCCTTCCTTTTTGTCTAATTTTGTGTCCAATGCCAACCGCCTAAAAACTCCGTTTGTTCCTATTTTATTACTTAAATAAAGCACAAATCCAAACCCAAGCAACAATCCACCAATAACAGTGACGATAGCAAGCCCAACTGATTTTGTTTCCACAGGTTCGAAGTCGAAATTAACATTACCTATTAGACTTAAAATCAAACCAATAATTACCAACAATATACCACTAATACCGGCAACACCAAACCCAGGAAAAGCGAATATTTCTAAAACGATGAGCGCTACACCGAGAATAAATAATAAAATTTCCCAGTTGGCGGCCAACCCTTCAATGTAAAGCGGTGCAAAATAGAGCAAGGCAGCAACTACTGCCACAACCAACGCGAAACCAATTCCGGGTGATTGCAACTCAAAGTAAATTCCACCTATAATCAACATGATTAAGATACTTTGGAAAAATGGGTTCATCAAAAAGCCTTTGATGTTATCCATAGTTTCAGGTTTGAATTTTTCAAGCACATAATCTTCTGACCCAAGTTCTTTTTCAATGATTTCGTGAATACTGTTTGCAACACCATCGCAATAGCCATATTTAATAGCTTCTTCAGTAGTAAAAGTAATAACTTTTCCGGAGTCGGTTACGTTAGGAATTATGGTACGCTCATCCACCATCCCTTCTGCGATAAGCGGGTCGCGCTTCCACACGTACGTAGTGTCATTTCCAGCTATAACAGTATCTTTCCCGTGTGCCTGAGCTGTGGCACGCATCGTTGCACGCATATATGACTGGTATTTATCAGGAAGTTTTTTTCCGGTTTGATCTACCACAGAAGCTGCACCAATCGTTGCACTTGGACGCATATAAATTTTATCACAGGCAATAGAAATCAGTGCACCTGCCGAAGCGGCATTATTGTCAATGAAAACTATGACAGGAATGTCAGAGTTCAGAATTTTTGTCCGAATTGAGTCGGCATATACTACTTCCCCGCCGTAAGTGTTCATCTCTACCACTATTCCCCTGGCTTCCAACAACTCAGCTTCTTTAAACCCTTTTTGAATATAAATCCAAGTTGTACTTCCAACGTTTTTCTTTAAATCAATAGAAAAATAAAGCGGTTTGGCGTAATTATTGCTATAAACTTTAGCAAAAAACAACAAACTTATAGCGATAAGAGTTGTTAAATGGGCGATTCTCTTCATGATGTTAAATATTTTCTACAAATATAGTGATTTCAGGAAATAATTTGTACTTTTGCAGAGAAATCGTCAAAGATTTTAAGAGTTCTTTTTAAAAAAAGTAAACATTCAGTATAGAAAACTGACATTCACGATGCTTCGTTGATAATAATGGAGTGATTTTCAAAAGGATTCGTTTTAGCTTAACTATTCACACATAAACAAAAACAAAACTAAAATGAAAAACAATCAATTTGAAAAAGAGTTGATTGCGCTTCAAGGCAATATGCGTAATTTCGCATTTTCTTTGACGCTCAATCGTGATGATGCTGAAGATTTATTGCAAGAAACCACACTGAAAGTACTGGATAATCAAGATAAGTTTAAAACCAATATCAACTTTAAAGGTTGGGTGCTTACGATTATGAAAAATATTTTCATAAATAATTATCGTAAGATTGTAAGAAACCAAACCGTATTTGATCGGACAGAAGACTTACACCATTTGAACTTGCCACAAAATTCAGGATTTGAAACCCCGGAAGGAGCATTTTCGGTGGGTGAAATTACCAACAGTATTAATTCATTTGCAGACGAGTACAGACTTCCGTTTTCCATGCACATTCAAGGATATAAATATGCGGAAATTGCTCAAAAAATGGATTTGCCGATAGGCACAGTGAAAAGCCGAATCTTCTTGGCACGCAAAAGACTTCAGAAGCAACTGAAAGACTATAGATAAAAAAGTTTCACAATATCGAAAAAACGGATAGCGATTTTTAATTGCTATCCGTTTTTTTATAATTTCATTTGGTGTTAAAATTTCTTTCCCTGAGATATTTTTACACCAAACATCCCTTCTTTGAAACATATTGACGCATTTTTTGACAAAAACATAAATATTTTATACTTTTGCGCATAGAAAAACTATAATTAATAACATTCTATATGAACGAGGTAACAACGAAAATAAAAACCCTTTGTTCAGATAAGAACATTTCTGTAGAAGAGTTGGCTGAACGTTCAGGACTAACGGTAGAACAAATTCATCTCATGATTTCGAGTGATAAAATCCCGTCCTTAGCATCGCTTATCAAAATTGCCAGAGCGCTCGGCGTGCGATTAGGCACATTTTTAGATGACAGTGAAAATCTTGGTCCGGTTGTCAGTAGAAAGACAGACATGGCGAATCCCGCTATTTTTTCTAGCCAGTTGTCAGCCAATAATTCCCACATGGACTTTTATTCTCTGGCATCTCGCAAAGCAGGACGGGCAATGGAACCTTTTATCATCCAAATTAAGCCCGGAGCTGAAGGCAAAATGATTTCATCGTCGCATGAAGGCGAAGAGTTTATCCATGTGCTCAGTGGTTCAATCACCGTAAAATATGGAAATGACACAATCCAGCTCAATGAAGGTGACAGCATTTATTACGATTCCATTGTAGATCATCTGATAACAGTTCCTTCCGGTAAACCGGCAAAAATATTAGCTGTAGTTTACTCACCATTTTAATTTATACTTGTTTTCAATGATTAAGAGATAAAAGATTCAAAACCTTTTAAACTTCGTTCTTCAATTCTTTTCTAAATTTTAATTTTTAAAACAGATGCAACTTTCAGATAAAACCGTTGGTGAATGGCTGGAATATTGGGCTAAAAAAACGCCAGACAAAGAATACATTGTATATTCAGATCGTGATTTACGGTTTACCTGGAAAACCTTCAACGAGCGTGTGGATAATATGGCTAAAGGGCTTGTCGCTATTGGTGTTACGCGGGGTTCTAATGTGGGCATCTGGGCACAAAATGTACCTGATTGGCTGACGTTTCTATATGCAACGGCAAAAATCGGAGCTTCGGCTGTTACCGTAAACACTCACTACAAGGAGCACGAACTTGCTTTTATTCTCAAAAATTCAGATATGCATACCCTTTGCCTAACTGATGGAATACGGGGAAGCAATTATACCGACATAATTTACTCACTCCTACCCGACTTGAAAACTACTCAACGTGGAAAATTAAACAGCAAGCGTTTCCCAAAATTGAAAAATGTAGTTTACATAGGACAAGAGAAATACCGCGGAATGTACAATACAGCCGAAATTCTTTTACTTGGTAAAAATGTAGATGCCAATGAATTTGAAAGATTGAAAAGCCTTGTCAAATGCCACGATGTGGTGAATATGCAATACACGTCAGGCACTACCGGTTTTCCGAAGGGAGTAATGCTTACGCACTACAACATTACCAACAACGGCTACTACACGGGTGTACACATGAATTTCACTTCCGAAGATAAGTGTTGTGTCTGCATTCCGCTGTTTCATTGCTTCGGTGTAGTACTGGCAACGATGTGCTGCCTTACTCACGGAAGCACACAGGTCATGCTGGAGTGGTTTGATCCGCTCGTTACGCTTGCATCTATCCACAAAGAACGTTGCACGGTACTTCACGGAGTGCCTACTATGTTTATTGCTGAGCTGAATCACCCCATGTTTGATATGTTTGACATGAGTTCGCTCCGAACCGGGATAATGGCAGGCGCACTCTGTCCGGATGATTTGATGAAACAAGTCAGCGAGAAAATGTTTATGGACATTACCAGTGTGTACGGACTTACAGAGGCTTCGCCCGGAATGACGCACACACGCCAGAGCGACAGCTTCAAGACACGTTGTTCTACCGTAGGAAGTGCTTATGAGCACGTGGAAGTTATGGTACTTGACCCGATTACCGGAAAGGAATGCCCCGACGGTGTAGAAGGTGAAATGTGTTGCCGAGGCTACAATGTGATGAAAGGTTATTATAAAAATCCGGAAGCAACGTCGCAAGTTATTGATAAAAATGGCTTTCTCCATTCGGGTGATTTAGGTGTAAAAGATGCTGATGGAAATTTCAGAATTACGGGAAGGATTAAAGATATGATTATCCGAGGCGGGGAAAACATATCTCCAAAGGAAGTAGAAAACTTTTTATACAAAATGAGCGAAATCAAAGATGTCCAGGTAGTTGGTGTGGCTTCGCCCAAATATGGTGAAGACGTGGGCGCATTCATTATTCTAAAAGAAGGCAAAGAACTAACACTCGACGATGTAAGAGATTTCTGTAAAAACCGCATCGCAAAATATAAAATACCGCGTTACGTATTTTTTATTGATGAATTTCCAATGACCGGAAGCGGTAAAATTCAGAAATACCTCCTACGAGAAATGGCGCTTGAAATGTGTGAAAAGCAAGGAATAGAAATTTTATAAAAACATAGTAATGGGAAAAATTCGTATTGCATATAAATTTATTTGCCATGCGCTTAATGCAAAAAACTCCAAAGGCTACAATATTCATTCGCCTTATCTGTTCCGTTTTACGCAAAACACTATCTATGAAAAGAATCCTTATTATATTTTCAATAGAATAGAAACGCTACGCGAAAATCTTCGGCACGACACCCGAGTTATTTCCATACGAGATTTTGGAACGGGAAAAGATAGAGATGTCAGAATACAGGACATAGCAAAATCATCACTTAAACGCCCACGACTAGCACAACTGCTCTTTCGAATAGTGAACTTTACGCAAGCAAAAAATGTTCTTGAACTTGGAACATCACTGGGAATCACAACCGCCTACATGGCTTCACCTTCTACCAAAATTAAGTGTATCAGCCTGGAAGGCAGTCAGGCAGTTGCTGAAATTGCCCGTGAAAACTTTGAAAAACTGAAAGTTAATAACGTAAAAATCAAAGTCGGAAATATTGACGATACGCTTCAACCTGCATTGGATGAATTAAAAGAGGTAGATGTGGTCTTTTTTGATGCAAATCATCGGAAAGAGCCTGTTTTAAAATATTTTACGCAATGTTTAAAACATATTCATGCTGAAACTGTTTTCATTTTTGACGACATTTACTGGTCAGCTGAAATGGAGAAAGCTTGGGACATCATCCGAAAACACGAACAAGTAACCGCAACGATGAATTTATTTGAATTGGGAATCGTATTTTTTAATAAAAATTTCCAAAAAAGGAACTACAAAATGATGATATCAAAATAAAATTGGCGACTAAAAAAAGCAACAGACAACCAATAATATTATGAAACTATATACAAAAACAGGTGACAAAGGTACCACAAGCCTTATCGGAGGTACGCGGGTAAGCAAATCTGACATACGATTAGAGGCGTACGGAACAGTGGATGAGCTGAATGCACAAATTGGAGTTTTAGTATCACTCGGCTTATCCGAAGAGCATACCGCTTTTTTGCAAAACATGCAAAATCTACTTTTTACCGTAGGTTCTAACTTAGCCACCGACACCGACAAAACCGAACACAAACACGCTTCGGTAATGAAAGAGGAATACATCACGGCTGTAGAAAGTGAAATAGACCGTTTAGACAAGGTTTTGCCACCACTTCAGCAGTTTATCATTCCCGGAGGGTCACAAAAATCGGCTCAGTGTCATGTGTGCCGAACTATTGCCCGACGAACAGAGCGGAGAATCATTAAAATGAGTGAAATTCATCCTGTTGATAACAAGGTGATTATTTATATCAACAGACTGTCTGATTATTTCTTTATACTATCTCGGATATTGTTAAAAGACGATAATATTAAAGAAATATCCTGGAAACAGCCAAAATGACAAATAATTTTTATATTTTTGCACACCTTTTATGAAAATGATGTGAATTTATTGTTTAACTTATATATTTTTTAATCGATGTATTGGACATTAGAGTTAGCTTCAAAGATTGAAGATGCCCCATGGCCGGCTACAAAAGACGAATTGATTGATTATGCCATTCGTTCCGGTGCACCACTTGAGGTGATTGAAAATCTCCAAGAAATTGAAGATGAGGGAGAGATTTACGAAACAATCGAGGACATTTGGCCCGATTATCCTACCAAAGAAGATTTTTTCTTTAATGAAGAAGAGTATTAAATCTTCTAAGTCACATTGTTTAAGTGTGGTAAAACGCCACAGATAACGGCAAAATCATTGTTGCCGAAAAAAGAAATTAGAATCCGGCTTTTGCGTTTAATTTAGGATAATGCAAAAGCCGATTGTGTTTTAAAAATCAGATTTAACCGTTTTTTTGAGATAAAATAGTGCGTTAATACAATTTTTTGAAAATTTAATAGTTTATCTTTTGAACCGAATTGTTAAGTGAGAAAGTTGCTAATGACGCAAATTGTAGAATATATCTCAAAAAAATATTTCGCAGTATTACTTTTTTCTGTGCTTTCAATATTGCCTGCTTTTTCACAGTTTGAAGCGCAGATAAGTCAATATATGTTTCATACGCCGACGTTTAACCCGGCTTCAATCGCAGAAAATAAAATGATTAACGTCTCCGGGCAGCACCGCATTCAGTGGGTGGGCATTCCCGGAGCTCCACAAACCACCTATTTTACTATCAACGCTCCGTTGATAATAAGTGAAAAAGTATCTAACGGAGTGGGAATTAAATTCTTAAACGACAAAATAGGTGCATTTTCCAATCAATCTGCCCACCTTCAATATGCTTTCAAAAGGAAATTCAAAAAAAACACGTTAAGCTTGGGTGCCGACATCGGGTTTGTAAGTGTTAGTTTCTTATCCGACAGCATCCGAAATGCTGAAATCAATTCAGATTTTCATGATTTTTTGGGCGATCAAGCAATCCCAACTGCCGATGACACAGGAATGAACCTGGATTTGTCGCTCGGTGCATTTTATTCAGCTGAAAAATACTATCTCGGTGTTTCTTACGTTCATTTAAATGCTCCAAGCATAAAGCTTAACGATGAACGTACACACTTTAACGTAAGAGGGGTACTCTATGCAACAGGAGGTTACGACTTTAATTTCAAGGATTCCAAATGGAAACTTCGCTCTTCGGCACTTGCCAAGAGTGATTTTGCGTCGTGGCAAGCAGAAGTTTCATCCAGGGTTGAATACAATCAACGTTACTGGGGCGGTCTGTCGTACAGGTTTCAAGATGCCGTCGTGTTTTTTGCAGGACTGAATGTCATGTCCGGATTAACCATCGGATATGCGTACGATTTACCCGCCGGGAAGCTACTCGGACCAAGCACCGGTTCACACGAAGCATTCTTATCTTACAGTTTTATGTTTGATTTTGGCGGTAAAAATAAGTATAAAAGTATTCGGATTCTCTAAAAATCGAAATATGAAATGAAAAATAATTTACAATTTTATTCGTTTACATAAAAAACACAAGTCTGATAGTCTATTATCTATTAGCCTAACAGTCGATTAAAATATGAGAAAAATTTTGCCTGTAATATTAATTTCGGTTCTGCTGGTTTCTTGTAACAAACCAACCGGACAATTAGTCGGAGCCGGTAACAAGGGGCGGTTCAGCGACGCCACTCCTTACGGTATGGTCTATGTGAAAGGCGGTTCATTTATTATGGGCCCCAATGATGAAACCATGATGGATGGAGTAAGTGAGCGCCCGATGAAGGTAACATTGAATTCATTCTGGATGGATGATACCGAAATTACTAACGATGAGTACAAACAGTTTGTGAACTGGGTAAGAGATTCTATCGCCCTTCGGATGTTGGTAATAAATGGCAGGGATGAATTCCGCAAACCGATAAAAGGCGATATGGACGAAGCGTCGCCCGAAGAAGCACTTCTCAACTGGAAAGCAAAAGTTCCTTGGAAATCAAAAGACGAAGAGATACAGGACATTCTGAGCGAGCTTTATTACAAAGAAGGTGATGCACTTAACGGCGATAAGGAATTAGATCCGAGCAAGCTGCGTTATATCTATGAGTGGTATGATTTTCACCAGTCCACACTTCCGGAAAATCGTTACGACTTACGTACCGGAACATACCCTACAGGTGCCGTTGTACGACGAGATAGCGGCTATGTTGATGAAGACGGCTTTATGAGAAATATCACCATTACCCGTCCGCTTACTTCACGAAGTGATTTTTTCCAAAGTAAAATTGTCAATATTTATCCCGATACAGCTGCGTGGATGCGCGATTTTCAATATACTTACAACGACCCGAAAATGCGAATGTACTTCTCGCACGGAGCCTTTTCGCAGTATCCGGTAGTAGGCGTAACTTGGGAACAAGCCACGGCTTTTGCCAACTGGCGCACGATGCTCTATTTCGGAACCACGCTGACGCAAGGGGAAGAATTCCGCCTGCCGACCGAAGCCGAATGGGAATACGCAGCCCGCGGAGGACGTGAGCTGGCACTCTATCCCTGGGGAGGTAATTATGTACGCGATTCGAGAGGTTGCTATCTGGCTAATTTTAAGCCGACTAGAGCTAGTTTTGGAAACGATTCGGGTGAAGCCACAATGAAAGTGGGTTCTTTCCCCCCGAACAACTACGGGCTTTACGATATGGCGGGAAACGTTTCTGAATGGACATCAACAGCTTACGGAGGTGCAAACAATCTGGTAGTTTCAGAGATTAATCCAAATTATCAGTACAATGCAAAAAATGACGACCCCGATATTTTAAAACGTAAAGTGGTAAAAGGCGGCTCGTGGAAAGACATAGCCTATTACTTACAATGCGGTGTAAAAACCCACCAATATCAGTTCGAAAGTCGTCCGTATATCGGATTCCGCTGTGTACGCAGTTATATTGGTGATTAAATTTAAAATAAAGCACGGGAAAGGGAGAATTCCCAAGACCCGAAACAACAATATTTTATGAAATCTAGAAAACAAAATAGTAAATTCTACCGCTGGTGGAACTCATACATCGGCAGAAAAATCGTTTCGGCAACGTATAGCCTGGGTGCTTCCATCGTGATAATGGGTGCTATGTTCAAGATATTACACCTGCCCGCAGGAAATATCATGCTCGTAGTAGGTATGACGGTTGAGTCCTTTATTTTTTTCTTGGGTGTTTTTGACAAACCATATATAGTTTACGATTGGAGCAAGATTTTCAATTTCAAAGCCGATGATTCAAATAAATTAGATGCATCAACTATTTCATCAGCGCTATCCGGTAGTGGTTCTTTATCAACCGATGTTGTCAAGCAAAAAACCGGAGACGTTAGCTCTACCGATTTTCAAATGGTAGAAGATACATCCGACACATCCGGGGTTCAACATCATGGAAGTGGTGGAGGCGGTACAATAATTATTGGAGGCTCAGGAGGTGGAAGCGTTGATGGTGGAACTATTGTGGCAAGTGAGCATGCAGAAGCACGTGCATTCAGCGGACTATTAGCTGAAGATGATGTGAAAAAACTAAGTGAAGGAATTAAAAACTTAACAACGACTGCAGAAAATCTGCAAATTTTAGCAGATCTCGCTGTTTCTGCCAACAAACTAGCAAAAAACATAGAATCTGCATCTGAAACCGCAGCCAATTTTGCCGATACGCAACAGAAACTGAACACAACTGCTGAAACGTTGGCATCGTCCTATCAAAATGTAAATTCTGAAATGGATCATGTAGTAAGCAGCACACGCAACTATTCCGGCAACGTAGAAACCATCAACCAGAGCATTACGTCCATAAACTCCATTTACGAAATCCAGCTTCGCCATATTCAGGCACAAACAGAAAGCCTAAATCTGCAGGCAGAAGCCATTCGAAAAGCCGCAGAAAATGTGAACGGAGTAGCAAACGATATGGATAAAATGAAAGAAGCCGCTACATTGGCACAGCTTGAAAGTCAACGCTACCAAGCAGCTTCGCGTAAATTGGCAAAACAGGTAGAAGACCTTAATGCAGTGTATGGCAATATGCTGAACGCACTTTCTTAACAAACTAAAAACTGAACAATGAGTGGAGCAAAAAACTGTCCCGAAACCCCCCGGCAACGAATGATTGGTATGATGTATCTCGTACTGATGGCAATGCTGGCACTGAACGTATCAAGTGAAATCTTGAACGGATTCGGATTGGTGGATAGTAGCCTACGCAATACGATTGCTTCTTCAGATGTAAGAACGAAGGGCGTGTACGATGATTTTCAATTTATGTATGAAAAAAATCCTGCGAAAGTTAAGGAATGGCTCGATAAAGCAAACGCTGTTCAAGCTCAAGCAAATGAACTGGATGAATACATTAAAGACTTCAAGTACGAAATCTTGAAAATTGCTGATGGCAAAAAAGCAGATAAAAATGCACTCAATATCATCAACAAAGAAAATATTGATGCACCGGGAGAATACGCGTTAGTACGAGGTAACGGACGTAAACTACGTGAAAAAATAGATGCTTACCGCGATTTTTTAATAGAATCTTCCGAAGGAAATGAAGCAAAACAAGCTATGTTCCGTACGATGTTTGAAACAGGTGGTCGGAAGTGGGAAACAAAATTATTTGAATCCATACCGGTTTCTGCAGCAATCACTATATTGACAAAGTATCAATCTGACGTTCGGCTGGCAGAGGCGGAAATGGTGCAATACCTGAAATCAATGACCGATTTCGATGATTTTAGGGTTAACAAAGTACAAGCATTCGTAGTACCTAATTCGCGCTATATCATTCAGGGAGGGCGCTATTCTGCCGATATTATATTGGCGGCAACCGACTCAACACGGCAATACGAATATTACGTGAACGGCTCAAGAGTCCCTTCGGGCAATGGAAGAAAATTCGGAAAATACGAATTTGTAGCTTCAAAAACAGGAACATTCAAATATTCCGGACAAATACGTATGCCGGGCAACGACGGAAATTGGCGCACATACCCATTTACAGAAGAATACACTGTTGGGAAACCATCAGCTACAATTTCAAACGAAGACCTGAACGTGGTGTACCGCGGTATCGACAACCGATTCAGCATTTCCGTACCGGGAATTCCTGCAGAAAACGTGCGGGTAAATGTGAATGGCGGTTCAGCAACAAAGTCAGCCGATGGAAATTGGATTGTTCGTGCTAATCAGGACGGAGAAATAAAAGTAAACGTATCTGCCATAGTTGAAAACCGTGAACAATTAATGGGAAGTGGTGTTTTTCGCGTAAAATACCTACCTGACCCGAAAGCGTTTCTTCAATTTGCAGATGCCGGTGGCATTCCCCGTCTAATTCAAGAAGGACGCGTTTCCAGAAGGCAGATTCAAGGCGCAAAACTGATAGCCAGCTACGGCGAAAATGAGTTAATAAAAGCCAATTTTGACATCACAAGCTTCACCATGCAAACTATTATGGGTGTAATTTCCAATAACAGTGGTGAACTAAATTCTCGTCAGATAGCCATGTTAAGCGATTTGGAAGGTGGAGATTTTATCTTACTTAAAAATATTCAGGCCGTTGGTCCTGACGGAAAAACTCGAAGTTTAAATCCGATAACAGTTGAATTATAGAAATGTAGAGACAATTTTTAGATTGTCTGAAACCATTATATTTTATGAAAAAAAATCTTTTTATAATAACGGTTTTTGTGCTGATAAGCTTGTTGGGAAGCATCTATGCGCAAGACCCTAATGCTTCTTTCTTTGACGAGATTGGAGCTGTCAATCTTCAAACTCATGAGCTGGATGCGCTGGCAGATACAATTGCTGTCATTAACCACAGAGCGGAAGATATCACGTGGTCGCGGAAGGTGTATCGAGTGATTGATATGCGAGACAAGAAAAATTTTCAGCTCTATTTCCCGACACGAGCTACCGAAGAATACAAAAGCTTATTCAAGCTGATGGTTGATGCCGTGGTGGACGGAATAAATGTGTACAAACGTAACCCGCGCGACATCAAACCGCAATTTAACGAGCTATTGACAGGCGAAGAACTCTCGCGTGTATTTGCCTACGATGAGCTGACAGATAACAACCTAATACAAGTAGATCCCATTACAGAACAAAGGTCATTCAATGGTGACCAATACATGCGCTACGTGCGTAACCAGTTGAAGTTTTTGATTCAGGAAATAATATTTTTCGACACACACACTTCACGACTTTACAGTAAAATCATAGCCATTGCACCAATGTACGCACTTCATCCAGATAATTTAGTAAACAGCGAAACCATGGCGTATTTCCGCAACTCAGTACTCTGCTGGTTCGCTTTTGATGAATTGCGCCCTTACCTAATGAAGCAGTACGTAATTCCGAGCGGGAATGACAGCCAGCGACTTACCTACGATGAATTTTTTGCGCAAAATCTCTATTCAAGCTACATCCTTGGCGATAGCAATATGTACAGCCGAATGCTCTTGGAGTTTTCGCTGAGCGAAGAAGCTTTGCGCGCCGAGCAAAAAAGGATTGAAACTGAATTAATGAACTTCGAACAAGACTTATGGGAAAATTGATTGGGGGTTTAGTCAATTTTTTCAAAACGAAAGGCGGACATTTTGTTCGCCTTTCACTTTTTAAAACCACATAGCTCTCTTGAAAAAAATCACTACCTTTGCATTCGAATCAAGGAAAGACAAAAAATTGAACGTAGCAACATTAATATCGGGTGGCGTGGACAGCTCAGTAGTGGTTCACTTGCAAAAAGAGCAGGGGATTACGCCTACTCTGTTTTATATAAAAATTGGCCAGAATGACGACGAACTGCTTCACTGCTCGTCGGAAGAAGACATTGAGATGGCAAGCCTTATCGCACATCGATACGGGTGCAAACTGGAAATAGTGGATTTGCACCAAGATTACTGGAATACGGTGGTGGCTTACACGATTGAAAAGGTAAAAAAAGGCTTGACACCGAACCCCGACGTGATGTGCAACAAGCTGATTAAGTTCGGTGTATTTGAACAAAAGGTAGGTCACAATTTTGACAAGACAGCTACCGGACATTACGCTACCACCATTGAAGAAAACGGAAAAATCTATCTCGGAACGGCAAAGGACCCGGTCAAAGACCAAACCGATTTTTTGGCACAGCTCAATTCCTTACAAGTATCTAAACTGGTTTTCCCAATCGGCCATTTGATGAAAAGCGAAGTGCGCAAAATTGCTGAAACCGTTAAGCTTCCCACCGCAAAACGGAGCGACAGCCAAGGGATTTGTTTCCTTGGAAAAGTGAATTACAACGATTTTATCCGCCGATATTTAGGCGAAAAAAAAGGACCGATTGTAGAATTTGAAACGGGAAAAATTCTCGGACAGCACAACGGATACTGGTTTCACACGGTTGGGCAGCGCAAAGGACTTGGCTTATCGGGTGGACCGTGGTATGCGGTCAAAAAAGATGTGGAAGCCAATATCGTTTACGCGTCAAAAGGTTACGACGTAAAAACGGCGTACGGCAATGAATTCAGCATGAGTGATTTTAATTTCATTACCGAAGATCCGTGGAAAGATCTGTCGGGCGCCGCGGATATCACTTTCAAAATCCGCCATACACCGGAATTTACCAAAGGAAAAATTATCAAAACAAAAGACGGTTACCACGTCCACTCTGATGAGATGCTACAAGGCATAGCCCCCGGGCAGTTCGGCGTAATTTACGACAAAGATTCGCGCATTTGCATCGGGAGCGGAGAAATTTCAAAGTAATTCAACTCAAACACCAATTTTATTCCCTAAATCTTCCATGTGCTGATTCCACAGCAACTCAAGATCTTCTGCATCTTCCGGCAGGCAGTACTCGGTAATAATCAATCCCACGTTTCCGGTCAAAGCTTGCGTTACGATAGCCATTTCAAAATAAGCTTCCGTCCCTTCATCTGCTTCCCACTGGAAACGGATGTATTCTCCGTCTTTTTTGTCCAACAGTTTTGCCGTTTGGTCGTGTTCATCCCAAGTAAATGTGTAAAGATCATCTTCAACGGTTACCCCGTCTGAAAACCATTCCGCAAGTCCGAGCGGCGTACCAATCATAATCCAAAGAATATGTTCCGCAGCGCGATTTAACGGATATTCCAAAATAATTTTTTCTTTTTTCATCCGCATAAAAAATTTTAATTGGATGGAACCCGCAATCCATACAGGCTTCATTCAAGAGTTATAACCTTTCTTTATCGAAACTGAATGGAAGCAACTGCCTTACATTGTCCAAGACATAAATCTTATCCGTTCCGTAAAGAATCACTTTCATGTTTTTCCCGTAACGGGTTTCCGTTTCCAGAAGCACCTGCCTGCATCCACCACAAGGGGTAATCGGGTCTTTCAGGTATTCCCCGTTGGTGTATGCAGCAATGGCAATAGTTTTCACGGCAACATCCGGATATTGCGAATTGGCGTAGAAAACCGCTGTTCGCTCAGCACAAAGTCCCGACGGATAAGCCGAGTTTTCCTGATTGTTTCCGCCAATGATTTTACCATTTTCGAGCAGAAGTGCCGCCCCTACATGAAAATTCGAATAAACGGCGTAAGCATTCATTGCCTGCTTTTTAGCTTCTTCAATTAACGGCAGATATTCCGCAGGAATTTCGGAAGTTAAGTACTCAGTATAAGGTATTTCCCAGTTCAGTGAGCGCATAAATTTGTTTTATAAGGTAAAGTACAAATATATAAAATTATTTAACTATATCCTTATTTTTCGATAATAAGTTTTACATTTGTGGTAAAATACTTTAATTGTTGAAACTGAAATGAAGAAACCATTATTTTTTCTATCCGTCTTTCTTTTTGCTTTCCAAATTACTCACGCGCAGACCATGCACAAAGCCTATTTAAATTACATCCAAAAATATGCTGATATAGCCGTTGAGCAGCAGAAGTTGCATAAAATTCCTGCCAGCATCAAACTCGCGCAAGGACTGCTTGAATCGGCTGCCGGACTAAGTGAGCTGACTAAAATTTCCAACAACCACTTCGGGATAAAATGCGGAAACTGGGCAGGGAATAAGGTTTATGCCGATGATGACAGGAAAGGCGAATGTTTTAGAAAATACCGAACCGCCAGAGAATCGTATGAAGACCACTCGATGTTTCTTGTTTCCAAACCCCGTTACAGTGCACTTTTTAACTTGAAACCCACAGACTACATTGGTTGGGCACACGGACTGAAAGCTGCCGGCTACGCCACCGACCCCAATTACGCGCGTAAACTTATCAAATTGATAGAAGATTACGACCTTCACAAGTATGACTTAGGCGGAAAAGCCGACATGAGAATTGCCGACTCAAAATCAAACGCTGAGACTTACACTTGGAAAACGGCTTCAGTTACCAGACTCAAAGGACATCAGCTCTACCGAAACAACGGTGTGAAATGTGTTTTCTCAGAAGCAGGCGACACCTTTGCCAGCATTGCCAACGAATTTAACATCACTGAGAAAAAAATTCTTTTATATAACGATATTGCTGAGCCGCGTGAACTTGAGCCCGGAACAGTGGTTTATCTTTCGCATAAAAAAAATAAGGCTTCCACCGAATTTGAAACACACACCGTAAAAGACGGCGAAACCCTTTACCGCATCTCTCAGAAATACGGTATGAAACTGAAAGCGCTCTATGATTTAAATAATATTCCTTACAACGAAGAGGCAAGATTGAATATGGTTTTAAAGTTGAGATAATGTAATTATGCGTCGTAAAAACACTGAGAAATTAAGTGATATCTTATCGCAAGTACTGAAAGCAAATCACTTGGATAAAAAGTTGTACGAGACCCGAGTAATCAATTCTTGGCCCGTAGTTTTGGGTGAAAACATCATGAAATACACCACGAATATTTATTTTCACAACAAAAAACTTTACGTACAACTTTCATCTTCCGTTTTGCGACACGAACTGTTTCTCGCTCGCGAAGAAATCAAAAATTCCTTGAACAATCATGTCGGCGCTGCTGTTGTAAAAGAGATTGTATTTCAGTAAAAATTGTAGGTTATCCCCAATAATACAAACATATATTTAGACCTGCTTTCATCTGCCGTAGGCAAAACAGAAGTAGAGTGGATGTGCAACGAAGCATTGCACCACAACCATGTTTTTGACTTCTTTTTCAGTCAAATCCGGAATAAAAACACGGACATTGCTTGGCGCGCATCGTGGGTGTTGGAAAAAGTGAGTGAAACAAATCCGAAACTTTTTACCGATTATCACAATCGGCAACTCTTGGAACTCACTACAACCAATCAACACGACAGCCTGCAACGCCTGTGCCTTTCCATCCTTTTTAACCTACCTTTGAGCCTTCCTATCTCTGTGAATTTCGTGAATCGATGCTTCGAACAAATGACTTCGCCCGAAGAAACGGTCGGCGTACAGGTTCTGTCCATGAAAATGTTGGCACGGATTTGTGAAGCAGAACCTGCATTCACACAAGAGTTTCTGTCGAGCCTTGAAAATACGGATGACGAGCTCTTTTCAAAAGGTTTTGTGGCAGCAAAGAAACACACCATTAAGAAACTAAGAAACAGAACCTAACAAACCGAATAGATATGTCTTTTACCGCTCGAGTGAAGTAGATAAATAGATGAGCTTTTACAAAAAAATGTTTATAAAATATCTTCGGTGGCACATTTTTATCATTGTCACCACCTAATTTGACAGAAAAGCACTATCTTTGCAAATAAAAAAATAATTATGAGAAAAATATCTTTACTTATAGGCGTTCTTTTCTTATGCGGAACGGTTTCATTCGCACAATTAAAAATAGATGACGCTGAGAAAAAATTAAAGAAACTTGAAACTGATTCGGTGGCATCTTGGAAAAAAGGCGGAATCAGTACGTTGAATTTAGCACAAACATCACTGATTAACTGGTCGGCAGGGGGGAATAACTCCATTGCCTTAAACGGTGCACTCGGGCTGTTTGCTACTTACGCCGACTCATTAAACGTGTGGGAAAACACCTTGGACTTGGGTTACGGTTTGCTTCGCCAAAGCGGCTACAATAACCTGATGAAAACGGATGACCGCATTGATTTAACTTCAAAATACGGAAGAAAAGCTTTCAAGGACTTTTACTACGCTGCTCTGGTAAACTTCCATACACAGTTTTCACCCGGCTATAATTACCCGAACGACTCCATACGGATATCCAACTTTATGGCACCCGGTTATTTGTTGGGTGCAGTGGGGCTCAACTACATTCCAAATGCTTATTTCAATGCGTTTTTCTCGCCATTGACCAGCAAAACGACTTTTGTGTTGGA
The DNA here is from genome assembly GCA_012518275.1 of Bacteroidales bacterium. Taxonomy (GTDB): domain Bacteria; phylum Bacteroidota; class Bacteroidia; order Bacteroidales; family Paludibacteraceae; genus UPXZ01. The sequence continues at coordinate 19,208 of JAAYSS010000048.1, read as the reverse complement.
TGAGTTCCTTTCTAATCAAGGGGCGTTTGGCGTGGAAAAAGGGGAACGGATAAAAGCTGAATTAGGGGGCTACATCCGACTGGGATTTGCGAAGAATGATTTCAAGGATGGGTTTTTCAAAAACATCTCCATTGCTTCAAAACTCGATTTGTTTTCAAACTATCTGAAAGACCCACAGTACATTGACGTAAACTGGGAAACATTGCTGGGCATGAAAGTGAATGACTACATAACGGTAAGCCTTAATACACACCTGATTTACGATTACGACATCAAATTTGACTCGGACGGCGACGGTGATTTGACCGGCGAAAAGGCTCGCGTACAGTTTAAGGAAATTTTAGGAATTGGATTTATGTATAAGTTCTAAGTACTTCTAAATAGAGCTATTAACAAAATGAGCGGTTCTGTCGAGCCGCTCATTTTGTTTTAGTGATCAAGCAAAAACGCTTTGAAGCCTTCAAAATCTTTCCCTAACTCAATGCTTTGCTTGGTGCCCTTCATAAATTTTTGAAGTTTCTGCGGTATTGCCACCGTTTCCCCGATGATGTTTTCTACCGTTTCGGCAAATTTGGCAGGATGTGCCGTTTCAAGGAAAATGCCTATTTCATTGCCTTTCAGCCCTTCTTTCAAAGCTCGATAGCCGCAAGCGCCGTGCGGGTCAAGCAGGTAATTGTTCGCTTGCAGGCATTCACGAATGGTTTGACTGATTTCGTCGTCATCGTAACTTGCACCGCTGATTTCACGGGTGATAGCTTCGTGTGAATGACCGTATAAATCCAAGATACGGGCAAAGTTACTCGGATCGCCAACGTCCATGGCGTTGGCAAGGGTGGCAACAGACGGTTTCGGTGCATACACTCCGGTTTGTAGGTAGTTGTAAAAGATGTCGTTGCGATTGTTGGCGGCAATGAAACGTTTCACGGGCAGCCCCATTCGCTTGGCGATAAGTCCGGCAGTGATATTACCGAAATTACCACTCGGTACACAGATTACCGCTTCAAGCTCTTCGGCTGTCAGCTTGGGTTTCATAGAGCGAAGTTGCGCAAATGCGTAGAAATAGTAAAACGCTTGTGGCAAAAAACGGGCAACATTGATGGAATTGGCAGATGTGAGCTTCATCTTTTTATTCAATTCCACATCCAGAAATGCCGATTTGACCAACCGCTGACAATCATCGAACGTGCCGTCTATTTCAAGTGCGGTGATGTTTTTACCGAGCGTTGTAAATTGGCTTTCTTGAATTTTGCTGACTAATCCTTTCGGGTAAAGTACATACACGTGAATGCCTTCCACGCCTAAAAATCCGTTTGCCACAGCGCTGCCGGTATCGCCGGAAGTAGCTACCAACACATTTATTGGCTCTGAGTGACCTTGCTTTCGGATAAAGTAGCCCAACATACGCGACATAAAGCGCGCTCCCACGTCTTTGAACGCCAGTGTAGGTCCGTGGAAAAGCTCTAAGCTGTAAATATTCTTCGCAACGTGTACCAGCGGCGTGTCAAAACTGAGCGTGTCTGACACAATTTTTTGAAGTGAATCGGCATCAATATCTTCTCCGAAAAATGCATCGGCAACCGTGTAAGCAATCTCCTGAAAGGAAAGCGTAGAAATGGTTTCAAAAAAATCATCGGGCAGTTTGACAATTCTTTCGGGCATAAAAAGTCCCTTGTCTTCTGCCAGTCCTTTCACTACCGCTTCTTCCAAAGAAACATTCGGCACACGTTTATTCGTACTGTAATATTTCATAATTTCAATCTGTTAATTTATTTTCCTTCAAACCGTCCCTTCCTACTTTTATCCAAAGGGGTTAAATGTCTTCTATTTCAACTATCGGCTCATCCAAAGTGTTTTCCCTGTTGTACTTCTTTTCTTCTTCTGATTTTATTTCGCGGATAACTCCTAAGATAATTCCAAAGTAGATGCTGGTAACCAAAATGGACGTACCGCCCCGGCTGATAAGCGGCAACGGCTGCCCGGTAACCAGCCCGAAGCCGGAACCGACAAACATATTGACCGCTGCCTGCAACGTTATCAGCAGCCCCAACCCCGTTACAAGCATAGCGGGGAATGTACTTTTGCACACTGTGGCTATCTGCCCCGTTCGGAAGAGCAGCCACAAATAAAGCAGCATGATAAGGATGCCACCGAACAACCCGATTTCTTCGATGATAATGGCAAAAATAAAATCGTCGTAAGCGTGGGGCAGATAGTCACGCTCAATGCTATTGCCCGGCATCACGCCAAAGAATCCGCCGCGTGCCACAGCAATTCGTCCGTGCTGCACTTGCAAGTTTTCGTCGTTAATCACATATTTTTCTTCTTCGCTCACCTTGGCGGTGCGGTCAATACGTGCTACCCACGTGTAGGCACGGTCAAAAGCGCCGGGCATTTTTTCCTTCGGGACAGATTTAACCACCACGTAACCCAACAGCATCATCCCGACAACAATTCCTAAAATGGCGCCAAGTTTTTTCAATGAAATTTGTCCGAAAAACATCATAGCAAAGACAATCACCCCCAAAATGGCAGCCGTAGAGAAGTTTTCAAGTAAAATTAACCCGATAATGATACCCGAAACCACCATAATCCAAGTAAAATATTTGTTTTCGAAAGCCGGATTGGCTCTGATGCGCGAGACTAAATCAGCAACGACAATAATCAGCGATAGTTTGGCAATTTCTGACGGCTGAAACTGGATGCCCATGATACGTATCCAGCGGCTCGCTTCGTTGGCGCTCTGCCCTTTTAGCAAAACGTAAATTAGCAACACAAAGGAAACGAGAAGCCCGAAGTAAGCAAAGATACGGATGTACTTGTAGGGCACCAGATGGACAAAAAAGGCAAGAAGAGCACCCACCACCAAGAACATAATATGCTGAACCACAGGCGCCGTGTGGTTTTCCATCTTGTAAGCCAACGTGCTGGACGCACTGTACAACTCAATGACTGAAAAGACGCACAGAAAGAAAAATACGGTCCACACTACGGTGTCACCTTTCAGGTGTTTTTTTAGAAATTCATTCATTTTTAATTCACAATACCGACGTTAGATGTAAAATAAGTAACCCCACAAATTAATATATCTCACCCAAAAATAATAATTCGACTATCAGATTTAATGATTCGACACTTAGAAATTATCATTCGACGCTTAGAAATGGACATCCGACACCAAATAACCATTTATACACCCCAAATACCCTATTCTTGCTTACAAAATGACACTTCTAACTATCATTAATCAAAATATCGAAGTACTTATACCTATTCCAAGTTACTTTTCAGAAAATCAACTGTCCGATAATCCACTTCGCATCCTGTTTCTTTTACAGGTTTCTCACAAAATGCTTAAACTGATTGCCGCGATCTTCGTAGCTCTCAAACAAATCAAAGCTCGCACAGCAAGGCGATAACAACACGGTCTCACCGGGCTTTGCCAGCTCGTAAGCTTCTTTCACACAAGCTTCCATAGACTGCACATCCACTATTTTTTCTACCTTCCCGTCAAAGAATCGGTGCAGTTTGCTGTTGTCCGCTCCGAGCAAAATCAGCGCACTCACCTTCTCTTTTACCAACTCTTCTATCTCGGAATAATCGTTTCCCTTGTCCGTTCCACCTAAAATCAACACCACCGGGGTATGCATACTTTGCAGGGCATACCACGTTGAGTTTACGTTGGTAGCCTTACTGTCGTTGATGTACTTCACATTGCGCACGGTAGCCACGTATTCCAGCCGATGCTCCACGCCGTGAAAATCTTGAAGCGACTGTCGGATGCTCTCTTTTTTCACATTGACAATAGAAGCGGCTAACCCTGCAGCCATTGAATTGTAAGTATTATGGATACCTTGTAATGATAACTTTGTTTGTGGCATGATAAATGTATTTTTTAAAGTGCTTATAACAAGCTGATTGTTTTCTATAAATGCTTTTGTTTTTTCTTTCCTTTGCAACGAAAAAGGATATAATATTGATTGTACGTTGCGTTTCTTTAACTCTTTTTGAATCACGGGATCGTCTTCCCAAAAGATAAAAGCGTCTTTCCCCGTCTGATTTTGGATGATACGCAACTTCGAATTGATGTAATTTTGAAACTCATAATCGTATCTGTCCAAATGGTCGGGCGTTATGTTCAGCAGTACGGCAATGTCGGCTTTAAATTCCTTCATTCCGTCGAGCTGAAAGCTGCTTAATTCCACCACGTAATACTCAAAATTTTTCTCAGCCACCTGCATGGCAAGACTTTCGCCCACGTTGCCCGCCAGACCCACATTCACTCCGGCAGCTTTCAAAATGTGGTAAGTCAGTATGGCGGTAGTGGTTTTCCCGTTGCTTCCGGTGATGCAAATCATTTTAGCATCCGTGTACCGACCGGCAAATTCTATCTCCGAAATCACCGAGATTCCTTTATCCGAAAGCGCTTTAACTATCGGTGCTTTATCGGGTATGCCCGGACTTTTAATCACTTCATCGGCATTCAAAATCAGCGATTCAGTATGCTGCTTTTCTTCCCAAGGAATTTGATGGCTGTCCAGCAATTGCTTGTATTTCTCTTTTATTTCCCCAAAGTCAGATACAAACACTTCAAAGCCCTGTTTCTTAGCTAAGACAGCGCTTCCCGTTCCGCTTTCGCCCGCTCCGAGTATAACTATTCTTTTCATCATCTAACTTTTAACGTGATGATGGTCAGTGCTGCCAAAATCAATCCAATTAACCAAAATCTTACTACAAGCTTGGATTCATGTACCGGATTGAAAGGTTTGTCGATGAGCGCCTTTATACCGGACTTGCCGCCCACTTGAAAATGGTGGTGCAGCGGTGTCATCAGGAAGATACGCCTACCCTCTCCATATTTCTTCTTGGTAAATTTGAAGTATCCCCGCTGCATAATTACCGAAAGGCTTTCTACAAAGAAAAGTCCGCAAAGAATCGGTATCAACAGCTCCTTGTGAATGGCAATGGCATATACGGCGATGATTCCTCCGAGTGTCAAACTTCCGGTATCTCCCATAAATACTTGCGCGGGGAAAGAATTATACCACATGAAACCGATGGTGGCTCCAATCAGCGCACCGGCAAAAATCACCATCTCGCCCGTGCCGGGGATGTACATGATGTTCAGGTATCCGGCATGATTCACGTTACCCGAAAGGTAAGCCAGCACCCCGAGCGTAACCCCGATAATGGCTGTGGTTCCGGATGCCAGCCCGTCCATGCCGTCGGTAAGATTGGCACTGTTTGAAACTGCCGTAACTACTAATATTGCCATGAAGACAAACAGTATCCAACCGTATTTCTGAGCATTCTTACCTGCCCACTTGAACGCATTAGCGTAATCCAAGTTGTTGTTTTTCACAAACGGGATGGTCGTTTTTGTCGATTTTACATCGTCCTTTTTATAGGTAACGTCTTCCACCCGTTGCGTATAGCCGATGTATTCCACGTTTTCACGAATAACGGCATCCGGGCTTAGATAGAGTGTCAAACCTACAATTAATCCCAATCCTACCTGTCCGAAAATCTTAAACTGCCCTTTCAATCCGTCTTTGTTGCGGTACTTTATTTTCAAAAAGTCGTCAGCGAAACCGATAACTCCCATCCAAACGGTACTGATAAGCATCAAGATGGTGTAGATGTTTGTCAAATCGGCAAGCAAAAGCGTCGGCACCAAAATGGCGAGAATGATAATGATACCTCCCATTGTGGGCGTCCCTTTTTTCTTCAATTGGTCTTCCATGCCAAGGTCACGGATAGTTTCTCCAATTTGCATCTTCTGTAACCGATTGATAATTCTCCGACCGAAAATCATGGCGATGAATAACGCCAAAATAAATGCTGTGCCGGTACGAAACGAGATGGACAAAAACATCTGCTCCCCGGGGATGTCGTAAAATTTCTCTAAATAGTTAATTAAATGATACAACATATATACTTTGATTTACGATTTTAGTTGTGTTAGTTTTGTGTTAATTTATTGTAAGCTATTCAAAGCGGCGTGAACTTCCTCCTTATCGTCAAAGTGATATTTCACCCCCTTGATTATCTGATAGTTTTCATGTCCTTTACCGGCTACAAGCACCACGTCGTCCTCTTTCGCAAGAGCGCAAGCTGTTTTTATCGCTTCTCTCCTATCAATAATGGTCAAGCTCCGTGCTTTTTGCTCGGTATCGAGCCCGGCAAGCATATCGTTCAAAATATCCATCGGTTCCTCGTCGCGCGGATTGTCCGATGTGAGAATAGCTTTCCAACTGCCGTTCACGGCTTCTTGTGCCATAAGCGGACGTTTACCTTTGTCGCGATTGCCGCCACATCCCACCACAGTAATCAGTCTGCCACGGTCTTGCAGAATTTGATTAATGGTAGATATCACATTTTCAAGGGCATCGGGCGTGTGCGCATAGTCCACAATAACGGTTACGCCGCTGTCCGAGTGAATGGCTTCAAACCGACCTGATACCGGATACAAAGAAGTGATGATGCGTAACGCTTCCAGCTCGTCTTGACCTAACAAAACGGCTGTTCCGAATACGGCTGTCAGGTTGTAGGCGTTAAACTTGCCGATAAAAGGTACGTACAGCTCCCTGCCGTTCATATTTAAGAGCATACCTTGAAAATTTTCTTCTAAAATTTTAGTTTTGAAATCAGCCGGTCTGCGAATAGCGTAAGTGTGCTTACGTGCAGCACTATTTTGAAGCATCACAGTACCGTTTTTATCGTCGATGTTGGTAAGGGCAAATGCGTTCTTATCCAGCTCGTCGAAGAATCGTTTTTTAGCTTTCAGGTAATTGTCAAAAGTTACGTGATAGTCGATGTGATCACGGGTCAAATTGGTGAAAACTGCCCCATCAAACTTCAATCCGGCTATACGGCGTTGCTCCACAGCATGCGAACTAACCTCCATAAAGGCATATTGACATCCGGCTTGCACCATTTTTTTCAGCAGTTCGTTCAGAGCAAGAGCATCGGGCGTCGTGTGTGTGGCTTCAATGATTTCGTCGTTCACATAATTTTTAACCGTTGACAGTAACCCAACTTTGTACCCGCGCATCTTGAAAAGTTCGTACAGCAGGGTAGCAGTCGTGGTCTTACCATTTGTACCGGTAATACCTACAAGGGTCAGTTTTTCAGAAGGGAAACCATACCATGCCGCAGCAGTTCTTCCCAACGCATCCGCACTGTCTTTTACTTGAATGTAAGTAACGTGTTCGTTGATTTCAGCCGGCAATTCTTCGCAAAGAACAGCAATAGCTCCTTTTTCTATTGCCATCGGGATAAATGAATGCCCGTCGGAAGTCGTCCCCCGAATAGCGACGAATAAATGACCACTTTCTACCTTTCGGGAATCGAATTGAATCCCAAAAATATCAATCGCCGTACTGCCGATTGACTGGTCAATTTTCACATTTTGTAAAATATCTGATAAAATCATTGTCTTATTTTAATGAGCTAATACTAACGCAATTGTTTGTCCTTTTTTTACTTTTGTTCCTGCCGGAATGCTTTGTGATACTACCTTGCCGATGCCTGAAAAATTAACTCTCAACCCGGCTTCTTCGCACAAGAAAACAGCATCTTTGGCACCCATCCCTCGCAGATTGGGGATAACTCTGTCTTCGACCTCAATCGGCTCTAACTGCACCGATTTATTCTCTTCCTTGACTCTTACCCATTCTTCTGCCGGAACTGTAACGGGATGATTTAGCGTGTTCATCACCGTTTGGATAGCAGCTGATTTCCCCGGTTTTAACGATGGTTCTTTTGCGGTGAATTTCAAGGTGCTGTCATTCTTAAAGTCGATGATGGTAGATGTTGTGTCGATCGACGTGATTCGCTCAGCTATGTTTTTCACCACCACACCCGACATTGCCCCACCCGACGGATACCCGATGCGCGGTTCACGAATGACCACAATACAAGTGTATTTCGGATCTTCGTAAGGGAAAAATCCGCAGAACGAAACCTGATGTGATTTCCCACCGGCAGTGTAACCGGCTGAACCTTTTGAAATTTGAGCAGTACCAGTTTTGCCCGCAATGCGAACATGGGGTGAATGTACAATCTTTCCGGTTCCGTATTTCGGACTTTCTACCACACCGAGCAGAGCCTTCTGAACATCTTTTACCGTACTCGGCTTGCACATTTGCTCGTTGATGACTCGTGCCGTAAATTCTTTGACCACGATTCCGTTCTGATTGATTGACTTGACAAGAAGCGGTTCGAGAAATCTTCCATTATTGGCAATGGCATTGTAAAACGCCAACGTGTAAATGGGCGCCACTTGCACCTCGTAGCCGATTGACATCCATGGAAGTGTAGTCGCAGACCAATAGACCGATTTGTCGTTCGGATGACGTATCCAAGGTTTAGCGGTTCCGGGTATATGAAGTTCAAAAGGTTCATTCATCCCCATTTTGTAGAGTTTTTCTACAAATTTTCCGGGATTTTTACCATAAGCATTTACCACGGTTCGCGAAATACCCACGTTAGATGATGCATTAAGCGCCTGCTCCAACGTTATGTCTCCGTATCCACCACGGTGAGCGTTGTGGTCACGCATTGTGGCAGGACCAAATCGGTAAAGACCGTTTCCTGTAGCAATCACATCGGTTAGCTTTGCTTTTCCATCATCCAAAACAGCCATTAAAGAAACGGTTTTGAATGTAGAACCGGGTTCTACCCTATCAGAGACCGCACCGTTCCGTCTTTCAGAGTAACTGCCGTCACGATTTCGGTCCATGTTGACTATTGCCTTTATCTCGCCGGTTTTTACCTCCATCACAATGGCGTATCCGGTTTGCGCTTCAATTTCTTTCAGTTTTTCAAGCAAAGCTTTCTCAGCAATATCCTGCATATCCACGTCAATGGTGGAAATGATATCCATTCCGTCAATCGGCTCTACCTGAACAACTTCTTGCCACCTGTTGGCTACCTTTTTACGTGCAGAAACTCCGGGTGTTCCTTTCAGATATTCTTCAAACCCGAGTTCCAAGCCATTTTTACCGCCCTTTGTTTCATCAGCATAAATATCTCCGATGGTGCGAGATGCCAGCGTGGTGTAAGGCTTTACCCGACGGAACATTTCTTTGGTCAGCAGTCCGCTTCTATTCCTACCCAGCCTGAACAAAGGAAATTTCTTGATATCTTTCAATTGGGCGTAGGAAATGCGTCCTTTGTAGAACTGATATTCGCCTTTCTTCTGGTTGTAAGCTTTAATGATGTCTCGCTTATAAGCTGCTTTTGATTTATCTTTAAAATAATTCGCTAGACTTTCAGCCAGCGAATCAACGTTTTCATAAAAAAGTCTCCCCTCCTTTACGTGTAAGGCAGGCACGCGCGTGTCCATGTACACATAATAAGTGGGGATAGAACTCGCCATCAGCTGCCCGTCGGCAGAATAAATGTTTCCACGATTAGGACGTACAATAAAGTCTTTTTTATCGTTTTTCTTGCCGAGCTCAAGCCAATTATCGCGCTCCACTGTTTGGATTTTCAGGATGTTATACACAATAACCCCCATAAACATCACAATCAAGATGTAAACAATTGCAAATCTGCCTATTATTTTCTTGCCGGGTTCTGTCATCTAATAATATATTCCTCGTTTTGAGAAGTATCTTGCTTAATTTTTTCGGTTGCTTTTTTGTGTTCTTCTTTGGCTTTTTTCAGTTCTTCTTCTTTTTTCAAATTAGGTTCTTCAATAACTACGGGCGCATTAGCGCTCTCTTTCAAATCCAGCCCTTTTGAGTTAATGTAATCCAAAACGTAAGTTCTTCTACTCAGAGTTGTAACTTTAGCTGAAATCGTAAGTGACTCGAACTTAATGTCTTGCAATTCTTTCTTCAACTTTACTTCTTCGGTAATCTGCTTTTCACAAAAATAGCGGTTATCAATATAGATAAACGCTAAAAAAGCAAGTAAAAGCATCAATTTAAACTGCTTACGCACGAAATTTTTATTTAATATATTCCCGTTCAGGAAATCGCGGAACGAACTTGATTTCAACTCCGAGAAATCTTCGTTTCCTTTAATGGTTTCTATTATTTTGCTCCAAAAACTCATTTTATTAATAATGCCTATTCACTAATCTTCAACTCGCTTTTCTGCAATCCTCAATTTTGCACTTCTGGCTCTCGGATTTCTTGCCACTTCTTCGTCAGATGCAGTGATGACTTTATTATTCACTGCTTTTAGTGGCGTCAAAACATTCCCGAAAAAATCTTTTTTTATTTTCCCTTCAAAATTTCCGCTTCGAATAAAGTTTTTCACCAAACGGTCTTCCAACGAATGATAAGTCAACACAACCAGCCTGCCGTTCGGTTTCAACACTTCTACGCTTTGCAAGAGCAGTTCTTGCAACACCTGAATTTCCTTGTTGACTTCAATTCGCAACGCCTGAAATAGTTTTGCTTTTTCCTTATTTTCTTTTCCTTTCGGGAAAAAGGCTTTTAACACTTCAAGTAGTTGGCCGATGGTTTCGATTCGCTCTGTAGCTCTTGCCTTTACAAGCGTTGATGCGATTCGGCGCGAATTGTGCATTTCACCGTACAGATAAAACACGTTTGCCAAAACTTCTTCACTGTATTCGTTCACTATTTTTTCAGCCGTAAGCGGTGAACGTATGTTCATCCGCATATCCAGCCTCCCATCAAATCGGAATGAAAATCCGCGCTCGGCTTCATCAAAATGGTGGAACGACACTCCTAAATCAGCTAAAATACCGTCCACTTTTTCCACTCCGTAATATTTCAAAAAATTGTTCAAGTACCTGAAATTACTTCTTACGAAGGTAAACCGCTCGTCGTCAATAGTATTTTGCAATGCGTCTTCATCTTGGTCAAACCCATACAACCGACCACTTTCTCCTAAACTTTTCAAAATCTCCCTTGAATGCCCGCCTCCCCCAAAAGTTACATCCACGTAAACGCCGTCGGGCTTGATATTTAAGCCTTCGATAGTTTCGGTAAGAAGCGCCGGAATGTGGTATTTCGGTTCGGACATCATTCTGTTTTTTTAGTCATTTTCTCTTTTAATTTAACAGCAAAATCACTTGCAGAGAGCATGGCTTGCTGATATCGACTTCTGCCCCAAACGGCAAAACGGTCCATCATTCCCACAAAAAGTACTTCGTTGTTTTCAATGCCGATGACGCCCAAATATTTTCTTGAAATCAAAACCCGCCCTTGACTATCGATATCCAGCCATTCGGCATCCGACACAAATTGCATTAGCAAAAGTTGATCTTCGGCATCCCATTCATCCAGATTTGCCTTTAATTCTTCAATTTTTTTGTTCCAAATACTCTCCGGATAAAGAATTAAACAGTCATTATCAGCATCTTTTCGCATTACGAGCCGATCTCTTTCCCCTTCGGGAAGAATTTTCCGATAAACAGACGGAATGAACACACGTCCCTTCACATCAGCTTTTGCTTCATATTTTCCAATAAATGTTGACATTATTAATCGGATATTTTTTCCAACGGTAAAAGTATAAATAATTTTTGACATTCCCCACTTTTCCCCACAATTATTTATCAACAAAGTTATCAACATTTTTTTAACCTACTTTTCAACAAAATTATTAACATTTAAAATAATAATTCTACTGAAACATCTTACATTAAAACAAAGACTATAAGCTAATTAACTAAAATAGACTAATTAAGTGGGGATAAAATCTAGGAAAGTGGGGCATAATATTACCTTTGAGTGTTGACTGCTTGTAACAAAAGTTGTATTTTTGCGAATAAAAACTTCAAGATATGGAAAATAATGACGTAATGCGTTTGGATGTAGAGAAAATTTTGGCTGAAAAACTTCCAAATAAAAAATTACCCGGATTTATCATTCGCTATTTGAAGAAAATCCTACATCAAGATGAGATGAATCTCTTTTTTATAGAAGCTCACGGCAAGAAAAACTTGGATTTTATTGAAGAAACGATTTGTAATCATTTGGAATCGGGTGCTGATTACGAAGGTTTTGAGAATTTACCTCCCAAAGACGGACGCTATATTTTTGTGAGCAATCATCCCTTGGGTGGGCTTGACAGCATTATCATCGGGATGATGTTGGGCGAAAAATATGGTGAAAAAGTGAAGTTTTTTGCCAATGAAGTTTTGATGTACCTTGAGCCGCTGAATGAGATGTTTTTGCCTGTGAATAATCTTGGCGGCAGCCAAAGTCGAGAAAATGCGCGAATTGCAGAAGAGTTTTATAAATCTGATAATCATTTGATTACATTTCCGGCAGGCACTTGTTCTCGAAAAATAAAAGGGAAAGTGCAGGATATGCCGTGGAAAAAGTCGTTTGTATCAAAAGCTGTTCAATATCAACGCGATGTGGTACCCATTTACTTCGATGGAACAAATTCAAATTTCTTCTATAATCTTTCAAAAATTCGCACCAGATTGGGCTTGCCAAATATCGAAATGCTCTATTTAATTAATGAAATGTACAAGCAGCGTGGAAAACGTTTCAAAGTGAAAATCGGCAAACTAATTCCGTATTCCACCTTTGATAAAAGCAAAACGCCCAACGAGTGGGCAAAATGGGTGCGTGAAAAGGTATATGAGATGGCTTAAAAACAAAGGGAATCAACTGATTATCTCTCCGAATTCCTTGATGTTTTCATCCACATATTTTGCGATTATAGCCGTTTGCTCTTCTTCAATTTCAAAAAATTGTTCTTCCAGCTCGTCAAACTGCTCAAAATCCACATACATTGCTGTGAATTCTTCTTCGGTTGTCTCACGTTCCAATTCCTCACGGTTTGAGTCGTAAATGTCTTTGGCTTTGTAGAGAATTTTTGCTACTTCGGAAGCTCCAAACAGTTTTAGCGCTTTGGTTGTTGGATTGTCAAAAATATAAGCTCCATAGCCGTTTTGGATTAACTGTACAAAACCGCCGTGCATCACTTCCTCACGTAGAAAATGATAAGCAAGGAGCGTATGCTGATTACCGTTTAGCAAGTGCATATTTTCAGCGCTTAAGTTTCCACCCAAAGCTTCTAAATAAGCATCAATAAAGACTTTCAGAAATTCGTCTATGCCTTTTTGCGCAGAATGAACAATTTTTGTTTCGGAAATTTTTATCATCTTAAAGCTCCTAAAAGGAAAAATTTTGAGAATGATTTGATATTGTGAAAATTATATTGTTTTTTCAATTGCTATTTTGGAGTTGCTTTTAGCCGCCCAATTCCCCTTTTAGGGGTTAAGGGACAAGTACCTCCGAACTAAATGGTAGTAACCTTATACTTAATTTCCCATTTTTCAAAATAAATTTACTTCCAAAAGCAGCTTTGAATCTACCTTGCAGATTGACAGGAATTTCAACTTCCAACTCCTTCGGTTGATTGCTGTTGTTGATTAGGATAATTGCCGTTTTGTCAAAATACTTTCGGGCATAAATCCAGCTTTCCGTAGCAGCTTGTAAATTGATAAAATCACCGTAAATCAGTACCGGATTGTCGTTACGAAGCTGAGCCAGCTTAGCGGTTTTATCAAAAAGTTTCTGTTCACGATTGTTCAGTTCGTCAAACTTCATCATTCTTCGGCAATCAGGGTCATTGGCGCCGGTTAAGCCAATTTCATCGCCGTAAAAAATCACGGGAACGCCCGGGATAGTTAAGATAAAGGTCTGCATTAGCGCCATTTTGTCGTATGCCGTGCTGTCGGTAATTCCGATTTCTCGTTCCCAACCGGCGAGTTTGCTGTCTTCCCCAAATTTCAAATCGCCCGAAGCTAGTGCCATAAAGCGGGGTTTATCGTGATTTCCGGAAATGTAGCCCATCAGGTTGTGCGATCCGTAGGTTTTCAAACTGCTTTGCAGCACGGCATTCACACGTTGTAAATCTGGCACACCCACGCCCGCGAAACTCGTGTTCGCATCTTCAAACACGTTGAAATCAAACTGCCCATCAAGCATTCCTGTGTTCAGGTAACTGTTTATTAACTCCGGACTTCCGTATGTTTCACCGATTTGATACCGATTTTTCCCTTGATTGTTTTCCTTTATTTTTCGGGTCAAAGTCCGCCAGAAAGGCAAGTCAACGTGCTTACACGCATCGTGTCGGAATCCGTCTAAGTTAAACTCGTTCAACCAAAACAAGGCGCTGTCAGCCATCATTTCCACAACGGTCGGGTTAGCAAAATCAATCGTCGGAATAAACGTGTCGAACCACGTCGTCAGGCGATGGTCGTTCCAGCGTTCAGTGTTGAGCGAACCGTCGGGCAGGTACAGCGACGTGAAATATTCCGGATGCTTTTGATAGAGCGGATTAAGTTCGTGCACGTGATGCGCCACGTAATCGAGCAGGATGTTCATGCCCTTAGCGTGCGCCCTGCCGACCAAATCCTTCAATTCCTGATTACTCCCGAAGCGATAATCCACCTTGCTGAACGAAATGGGCCAATAACCGTGATAGGGCGAAAACTTGGTGTTTTTTGGCGCGTAAAATCCGTACGGCTCTTCGGGATTCTGGTTAAGTGGCGAAATCCAAAGCGTATTTACCCCCAGTTTTTTGAAATATCCGTCGTCAATCACTTGCTGCAATCCAGCAAGGTCACCACCGAAATAATCCACTTTCGGATGTACGTCTGGCCGATTCATCGGGCGGTCATTGTCAGTATTTCCATTTTTGAAACGGTCAACCAACACGAAGTACATTATTTGCGCATGGCGATCTTCGCGCGTTATCTTCGATGAATTGGTAAGTACTTTTCCCTTCGCAAGCGGGACAAGCACATCGTTGCTCACGCCCCAGTCGTTTTCAGCCCACACACGGATAAATGAACGGTTCACTTTTCCGGCTTCTTTCGGAATAAAAATGGTGATTTTGCCGTTTTCTTCTTTAATAAAACTTTCAGGTAAAAGATAATTTTGCCAATATGCGTATATTTTTTTCACGTCATTCTGAACGGAAACAACAAATTTGTTTCCTTCAATTTTTTCGGTCGTCAGCACAGGAAATTTATCCGAATTTCCAGCAACTTGCAAGATGGAATTGAACTTTCCGTACCCGTTATCCACTTTGTTGGGATTGTTTGGGTCGTGATTCCAATCACCGTCGAGCGCCATTTGGTAAAGGTACGTGCCGGGGCTTAAATTAAGCGTAGCAGTGTACAACCCACTGTCATTCAGCACTAAATCCGGTGAAAGATTAGGTGCCCAATCGTTCATTTGTCCTGCAATTTGCACTTTCCCGTACTTTTTTCCTTGCGGATTAAAAGTAAAAACATAATCCACCTTATCCGTTTTCCGGCATGGAAGAGCGTATGGAACACCTTTTATCCAGATATTAATGTTGAAAAAATGGGGCGTTTCGTCAGTAATATTTAGGCGAATTTTATGTTTTTTATCGGTCAGAACCACTGGAATTTCAGCCGAAGTAACGCTGTCAATTTCACTCAGATTAAGAATGAAATCTTGTGTGTGAATCAGGTTTTCACCCATTGCAAGCGTGTTCAGCGAATTTAAATTCAAGTTATTTTCGCCTTCCGCAGGAAGATTTAACGCTTGTTTTTGGCAAGACGCAACGAAAAATATTGCAAAAATCAGAACAGAAAATTTGGTTTTCATTGTTAATGAATGGTTTGAATTTTATGTTTTAGAAAACAAAAATAACAATTAAAATTGAAAAACTTGATTATCAGCATAAAAAAGAAAAAAGAATAGTGCAAACGTTTATTGTATGCTGTTTTTTAATATCCCAGCCCAAAATGCCATAAAGGCAACACATTCAAAAATCCGTGTTCAATATCATCTTTTACCAAGAAACTATTCGGTGTGTTTTGGATTTGTTTTTGTGTCTTGTTTTTCCCGCCAATCTCAAAAGTCATATCATTAATCCGAAAATCTGACGTTTTAGATGAGATTACATCCGAAAAAACACGTGTTTGATTAAGAAAAAACGTTTCGCGGATATTGCCGATATTGGCATTTTCTTGTGCCAAATTGTAGATTAAATTCGTGTTTTCCAAATACACTTTTTCTACTTTCCCCAATCCCCTAATTCCACCTGTTTCATCCCGAAGTTGCATAATCAATCCTGCTTCTTCAATAAAGAGAAAATAATCGGCAATATTGTTCCGACTTGCTTCAAGAATTTGTGCTATTTTGCTGAAATTCGGCTTAAAAGGGGTACTTTTTGCAACAATCATCAGCAGTTGCTTTAATTTTCTGCCCGTTGCCACATTCATTCCAGCATACTGCGGAATGTCTGTTTCCAAGGTTTGATTTAAGATTTGTGTAAGGCGAAAATCGTAACCGGTTTCCATTGCAAAAGGATAATAACCTTTTTTCAGATACGATTGAAAAAGCGGTAAGGGATGCTTTAGCTCAGGAATATCAATTTGGTGCGAAATAATTTCTTCCAATGAAAAAACAGGCACAGAAATTTGATGAAATAACTCTAAATATTCCCTGAAAGACAGCCCGTACATTTGGTACATTATCGCTCTTCGGCTCAAATCCGAAACTCCTTTATTGATGTCCAAAATGGACGAACCGATAAACACAACATTCAACTCGGTGTGATAATCATAAATTAATTTAAGCTCTTTTGACCAATCCTTGTATTTGTGAATTTCGTCGATAAATAGGTATTTTCCACCCATTTTGGAAAATTCATCAGCCAGATCCAATAATTTATGTTCGGCAAAATAGAAATCTTCCGCCGTAACATAAAGCGCTTCGTTCGGATTTAGATTTTCTTTAATGTGTTGTAACACAAGGGTTGTTTTGCCTACGCCACGTGCGCCGAGTAAACCGATAAGCCGACTGTTCCAATCGATTTTGGTGTAAATATAACGACGAAAATCAAGCTTTGTTTCTCGTAGTAGTTTGTTGAAATGTGCAAAAAGTCCTTCCATTTTCATTGTCTTTTTTGCAAAGATACAACAATTTGCACCAATATAGTGCAAACATGAAGATTTTTTGCACTTATATAGTGCGAAATGCGCAAATAATTGCACTACAACAGTGCAACCCTAAAACTATTTCAATAACAGCAACCCTTCAATGCTTTCAATAAAACTCATTCCGTTCTCGTTCCGATACCCACTTAAATAAGTTATCATTAATTTAACGTTATCTTGATCAATTATTTGTGGCTCTTCAGGCATCTTGTCTTCAATATTTGTTTTTTGAATAACGGGTTCTAGAGAAATTAATGTTGTTTCCCCGTTTTGTTCTATTTTCAGGTTTTCGTTTTCGAATATAACGGTCAAATCTGCTGATTTATATGCCACACTTTCGTTGGACAATTTTCTTAAATAAATTGCTTTTTTGTAGTTTTCTACTCCAATTTCAATACTCAACTCAGTAGTACTAAAGTAAAAGTCTTCGCGTGCAGATGAGTTCAAGTTTTTAATACCCAGTGCTTTTATTAAATCTGGCATAGTCGCCTTTTCGCCCAACACACTGAACATCGGTCTTATACTTTCAACACCGTAAGTTCTTTGCAGGTAATATGCCACATCGTAAATCCGTTGTTGTTTTTCCTTTTTCAAAGGAACAATTTTATTCTCGGCAGAATTCGTCCAACTAGCTTCCGCAAGCAATTGCGAAAACTCCTTCTTCAGCGATTTTTCCGTTACGTTTATCACGTTCCAAGGACCCACAGCCGAAAGAAGTGCAACAATTGCGAATGAAATTAAAATCCATTTCGGTTGACGTGAACGACTGATAAATAAATATATACTGATGCCAAAAAACCAAAGGTTGAGTATCAAAACCAGTAAGCGGTTAATGGTAATTCCATAGTCCGAAAATCGGCGGATAATGCCCACCATCATTAAAAGCAACAAAGGAAAAAGGATTAAAGGAAAAATCCTTGAAAAAAGATTAGTAGTTTTGTTTTCTCCTTTGGAAAAGAGTGGATGCAAAATTATCATCGTTAAAAATCCTGCAAATCCAAGCACCGACACCAGCCACGACACCCATCCGTTAGGCAATTCCCAAGTGGCAATGATTTTAATCAGGTAGCCGTATAAGATCACCGTATAAATGGCAAGAATAGGCAAAAGAATGTACAATCCGAGAACTTTGTAAATGGCAGGATACGTGACATTTGTACTTTCATCGGAAGTTAACGTTGTTAGAATTTGTGCCATAAAATAGCTCGGCATAAACAATATAAAACAAAAAACCGCTAAGTACTCATACACATTTTCTTTAATTGTTATCCCGAAAAGTTTATCCAGTGACACAAGGGCCAGGCTTAATCCGCCCATCAAAATTCCAGCAAAAACAGCCGAAATAACCGCGTTGAAAAGAGTGTTTTCTGCTTTATTCCACCAAAGCAACGAATTTTTGTTCCCAATAGAACCTGCAAAAAACAACGCTAACACAAAACTACCGCCTATCATTACGAGCTGAACAACATTGGCATCCGGAATTTGCTTTGGTAGTGTCGAGCAAAACCAAACCAACGCTCCCATCAAAAGTAAATTGATGCCATTTGTAAGCAGTTTGCCCAATTTTTTCTCTGCAAATAGGTAAAAAGCCAGCGTCGCAAAAGCAGAAATTACTCCTGCAACCACCCACTTGAAATCTATTTCGCAGCCTTTTCCCCGAATGTTTGTCACCATCAATATAGCTACGGCAATGATACTAACAAAAGTCATCGGAAATCGAACAAGGGCAGTTTGAAGTTTTTCGCCAAAATTGCTAAAAAGTCTTTTAAAAAGTGACTTTGAAGTGTCTTGTTTATTGTCAGTTATGTTCATTGTTGTTTATTATCTCCAATATCCTAACTCTAAAAGCAAAACCGTTTTCTCCGGAATTTTGATGGGTTCCTTCACGTTAAATGTTTTCTTTGATGTTATATCCACGCCCATTTCAAAATCCTTAATTCGTTCCGCAAAACGTTTTGTATTTAAAACGGTTTCCGTATCGTTGTTATTGCAAATTACCATCACGGTTTTTTCGTCGTTGTAGCGGAAAAATACATACACATCGTTTTCGGGGATAAATTGCGTCATTTTCCCGTTTTGTAAAACCGGGTTTTCTTTCCGATAATTCAGCAACTTTTTCAGATAATCAAAAACTTCGTTCTCTTTTGCCGTGCGACCTTCGGGTGTAAAAGCATCTCGCTTGTCATCTTTCCATCCGCCGGGAAAAGTAAAGCGATGCCCCTGATAATCGCCTGGAATGCCATCCAGCATGATTTCTGTGCCGTAATAAATTTGCGGATAACCCCGACTC
>JAAYSS010000047.1 GCA_012518275.1 Bacteroidales bacterium | reverse complement strand
CCTCATCCTGCGCACCAACAAAACGGTTTTAATTTAATTGAAACCGTTTTTTATTTTATAGTTTTTTCACGCATCACAAAACGGGCAATCCGACGAGTCCGTTGCTGCACAAGTATTTCCCTTCCGGTTGTTGTTTCTTTAATTATTTCCGGATTTGTACCACGTATAGTAAGTAATTCCAAGTCTTTGTTATATGAAACCCGATAATCAGTTGAAAGTTCATCAAATGCACGTTGGAGATAACGGCTGTTATTTACACAAATGGATATGCTTACAGCCGAACTTTGTATCAGAGAAACTTTCAGGCGGTATTTCTCCACTACCATAAATATCCACGATAAACTTTCTTCTAAAATAAATGAAAAATCCAATGGACGAAGTGTGAAAAGCACTTGGTTTTTCTTCAAAATTAATACAGGAACACCAATCGGCTTCGCGATTTCAGATTTGATGACCGAGCCTGCTTCTGTTGGGGTGTTGAAAGGACGAACATATAACGGTATCTGCTTGTTTTCCAGAGGCTTGATGGTCTTTGGGTGAATTACTTGTGCGCCACTGTAAGCCAGCTCCACGGCATCAAGATAGGTCAATTCTGGGATATGAACCGTTTTCTCAAAAATTCGTGGGTCGGCATTTAACACCCCCGGAACATCTTTCCAAATCGTAACACTCTCTGCATCAAGTATATTTCCCACCACGGCAGCGGAATAATCCGAACCTTCTCGACCGAGTGTAGTTGGTCTCCCTTGAATGTTTGAGCCGATAAAACCTTGTCCGATATAAATTTTGCAATCATCAAAACGGACTACTTCTTTAAATCTTTTCTCGGATTCAAACACATTAACGTTAGCTTCACGGAAATTACTATCGGTTATCAACAATTTTCGCATATCCAGCCACTTATTGCATAGCCCACATTCCGTAAGATAGGCTCCCACAATCATCGTAGAAATTATCTCGCCGTAAGAAACAATCTGGTCGTACCATCTATCATAATCGTCTCCTAAACCAGTTTCAATCAGACTTTTCAACTCATCGAACACCGACTTGAAAGCAGTATTTCCGTTTGCTTCATCAGCAAAAAGTTCTTTGATTATCTGCTTGTGATAGGTTTCAACTTCACTGAGTTTGCTTAGTGCACCTTCGCGGTCAGCTTTCATAAAGGCTGCCTGCACATCTTCCAGTGCGTTGGTAGTTTTGCCCATTGCTGATACAACAATAAACAAGTCTTCCTTAATACCGGAAACAATTTTAACAATGTTCTTAATTCCTTCTGCTGAACGCACTGATGCGCCTCCAAATTTATAAACAAGCATATTGTCCTGAAATTGATTAAATGTGTTTTGTTACAAGATTGTCACCCCGATAAGCTGGTCGTATCTCCCACCCCATGGACGATGATAAACATAAATCGCATATTCATTTTGAGTCTGCCAGTAACTTCCGTCGATTGGTTTTACAAGGGCTTTCTCTGCTTGCTTGGGCAGATACCAAAACTGGTAATTGTATCCTCCTTGTTTTAAGAGTAAAGTTTTGTAATACAATTTATTATAAGAGTCATAACTCATCCGAGATGCTTCATTCATTTGATTATAATTCCAGTATCCGCCCAAATAAATTGCTCCGTTTTCAAGTTGCTTTTCCACAGGAAGAAAAATATGAACATACATATAATCTGCCTCCAAATCACTATCAAAACCATTTTGATAATTAATCACAAATTTTCCATTTATATCAAAATCGGTTTGGTACGGTAGCTTGGACTGGATGAAATTTTCTGCCACAAAAACTTCGTAATGCGGGCGAACAAATTTGATTTCACTAATCCGTTCGTCGTAATTATAGATGGATGAAAAATCAATGCGATGATATTCATTTCCACCCTCAAAAATTAAATCACGGTTGTTCATATAGCTTAATTTACCCGAAGAATAATAGGTCGGTTTCAAGTCAGTGACTTCATTATCCATACGTCCGTTTTGCCGAACTACTACTTTTAATTCTGAATGGGGGTCCTGAATCTTATAATTTCTCATAAGGATATCAAAATCAACTTGTTGTTTGGAGCTGTAAAGCTCAGAATCTGTGTTTCCGCGAACTTGCGGCACAATTTCCACCTTCGGGTCTACGACATAAAATCGAAGACTGACAACAGGATTATCTCTATCATTATCCTCAAATATATTAACAATATAATTGCCTGACACATTAAAATTTACATTATTATTAGGCAGAGAAAATTGGTAATTGGTATATAAAAAAGTAGTATTCACCGATAGTGTGTAATCATCAACATAACCACGTGAAAATCCTTGAATAAATTCAGCTGATGAAAGGTTCGATTCAGTCCAATCGGTGTTACAATGCTTTATTTCATAAGAAAAAGAATGTCCTTCGTGAGACATTTCATCAAAACTAATTGTCAGAACATCGTTGCTATTAAGTTCAATTATAGGCTCTGAAAGTGGATTACCATTCGTTTTTACTTGAAGCGTTTTGATGTTATCTTTGAATATCTGAGTATGAAAAACCTCTTGTCCCAGCATCATATTAGCACAAAACACTGTAAAAAAAGCTATTATAAATGAGTGTTTTATCTTCATTGTTTTACTTGTTTTATAGGTTCTTCTTTACAAAGATTTTGCCAAAACATTTCATCTGCAATATTACGCATTTTAGTTTTACTGGCAATTCTTAAACGATAAAATAATGGATTTATTTGAGTTTACACTTGAATTTACGAATTTTATTTTCCCGAAATTTTGTCATATCATTGAAATGTAGTACTTTTGTGCCTGGGTAAGTCCTGTACGACCAGCTCCCTTCTAACTCCCCCAGGGCCTGACCGCAGCAAGGGTCGAAGGTTGTAGCGGTGCGATACAGTAAGCTTACCCACTTGCCTCTTTAGCTCAGTTGGCCAGAGCACGTGATTTGTAATCTCGGGGTCGTTGGTTCGAATCCGACAAGAGGCTCAAAAATAGAAAAGAGAGTACGCTTTGAAAAAAGGGTACTCTCTTTTTTGTATCATCCTTAAAAGTAATTAGGATAGGTTGGTTTTATTTCTATTTATAAATTTGTGGAGCTTAGTAGAAAACAAATAATCAGTGCATAACTGTCCTTTTGGTTGGAAGCCATGGATATGTTTTTGGTTAGTTCCGGATGATTGGTCTTTAGGTGTTCTTTGACCAACGCCAGTGATTCTGAGTACTTATTGTAAACGGTCTGAATTTTTACCGATAGTTTCCCTGCTACTTCTTTTGCAGGATAATTGTTAATACGCATCCAGAAGATGGACCTTGCCAGCTCCGAGTTATTTGCAAGTAACTCATCTATCTCTTCAAATAACGAGTTCAAATCCATCTCTTCCATAATATTACTGTATACCAGCATTTCCTCTTCGGTAAGGTTGATGTCTTCTACCGAAATTATTTCACGCGCTTGTTGCCTGAAATAATCCATTGTTTTGAAGCGAAGATGTTGTATGATGTAACTTCGAGCTGACCCGTTTTTATCGCACGAGATAAAATCACCCCCCTCGTTCCAAAGTTTCAACCAGAAGTTTTGGAGAATATCTTCAGCGTCGGTTGTATCACGGGTCATTCCTACTACTTTTACATAAAGAAGCCTGCAGTATTGATTGAAGAATTGGGTATAAGCAGTCTTATCCTTTTTGCTGATTGCAGCCAGAAGTTCACCGTCTGTTTTTCTCATTGTTACCTTCATATTTCTTAAGCGCAAAGTAAGTACTTTTTTTTTACATAAAGGATACCCCTTTATTAAAATACTATGATGTTTATATTAAGGAACTATTACATTTCAAAATGTAACAGTAACTTAATATGTGACTTTTAACACTATTTATTGGCTTTATTATCAGTAGGTAGTAGTGTTCACTCATCTTGTTTTTAAGAAATAAAGCGTCTTTTTTAACATTTTAGCCAAGTAGATTCCACCCCACTAAATACGTAACTTATTATAGGAAGCATAAAAAAACGACTTCAACAATGAAAGACAAAAAGAAGCTGTCCCGACAGGAAAAGGAGATACTATTCAAAGGATTCTTCCTGCGCTTTAAACAAGGTAATTTTTCACCGAAGGAGAATGCGATAATAGATCGATTATTGCGTAAGTACAGGAGCAACAAAAAGAAAATAGAATTGACTCGTGACCAAGTGGATGAAGCCGAGAAAAGGTTTCGTATATTTTTACAGCGAGAGATTCCTGAGCTAAGAACCGCACAGACTGCCTACAAGTATAGACGACAAAATAGAGCCCTTGTACGATACGGGATGGCAGCAGCTGCCGTGTTATTGCTTATAGTGCTTAACCTTCCGGTGGTGCGCAATACCATTCTACAACATACCGAAACGCTCACAGCTCAAACCCTTGTAACCGACAGCTTTACCACTCAGCGGAACATCCGTAGTTTACAGTTATCGGACGGTACGGTGGTGTACCTGAACGTAAACTCCAAATTAACTTTACGAAAAGATAAATTTACCGCTCAAACGCGCGAAGTGTGGCTCGATGAGGGGGAGGCTTTCTTTGATGTGGCGAAAGACTCCTTACGCCCTTTTATCGTCCATACCGCTGACGGGTTGCAAACCCGCGTACTCGGCACCTCTTTTAATATTAAAGCCTATAACGAACTGACAGAGCAAGTAGTCAGCGTGCGAACAGGAAAAGTGCAGGTGAGTACTGCCGACGGAGAAGCTGTGCAACTAACGCCCGACCAAAAGGCTGATTTTAACAAAACTACCGGAGTGCTGACACAGGGAGTAGCCGACAGCGAGCTGAGCCAAGAGTGGCGCAAGGGAAAAATCATATTTGTTGATGCCGGGTTGAAAGAGTTTAGCATGCGGCTAAAGCAATATTACGATGTGGAAGTAGTGGTGAAAGGCAATGCCTTACCTCAAGCCATGGAGCTGAATGCAGTCTATCATCATTCCACACCGCCGAAGGAAATAGCCCGCGCTGTTGCCAAATCTTTTGGTGTACGGTATGAAATGAAAGGAGATGTGTTAGTTTTTGGCGATTAGTGATTGGTGGTTGGTGACGGGGAGAGTAGCAGACAACAAATGATGAATGACAAACTACATAATGAATAACAATACTATAACGTGACAACAAAACACCTACGGTTTACTCGCTATGGTGGGGTTATCAGCCGTGGATGGCAGGCAGGAAATTAAACGATTCAAAATTAAGGTATAAGAAGGTATAAGAATGAAACGAAACTTGATTATTTTACTACTATTATTATTGTCTACAGCGGTATTTTCGCTGTCGGCACAAGCTGGTACACTTACGTTCCCGGGTCAGAGTTTACAGCAGCGACTGGATGAAATCAGCGCACGCACCGGGGTGTCTATCACCTACACGACAGACATGGTGAAGGGAATAAGGGTTTCCCCCTTACAGATAGAGCGTAATAACGCTGCGGGGATGCTCTCCAAATCGTTGGAGAACACGCCGCTGGCATATCGCATGACGGGCGACGGCATGGTGGCTATCTACCGAAAACCCGCGCCCCGTGTCGTTACGGTTACAGACACCGTTCGTAAAACAGTGGCAGCCAAGCCATCCGCAAAAGGTACCCTTGCCGGAATGGTGATGGATGAAACGGGTGAAACCCTTATCGGTGCAGGAGTGAGGGTGCTCGAAAAGGATTACGGTACCATTACCGGACTTGATGGCGATTATAGCTTTGAGCTTCCCGTAGGCACCTACACCGTTGAGGTGAGCTACATCAGCTACCAGACCACACAGATCACAGACGTGGTAATTAAAGAGCGTGAGATAACACCTCTAAATGTAGTGTTGGCACAAGAAGGAAAGCAGCTGGAGGAAGTAACCGTAACAGCCAATTACAACCGGAGTACGGCAGCGGGTTCCATACAAATACAGAAGCTGGCGCCGCAGGTGTCCGCAGTACTTTCATCGGAGCAGATATCAAAGACTCCTGATAAAAATGTGCAAGAAGCCCTTAAGCGTGTAACGGGAGTTACGCTGGTGGACGGAAAGAACGTATCTGTTAGAGGCATGAGCGAACGTTGGAATTCATCATCGCTGGACGGGGTAGTACTTCCCAGTACTGACGTGGCAAGTAAAGGATTTTCTTTTGACCTGATACCTTCATCATTGATTGAGAACATCATGGTTAGTAAAAGTATTACTCCTGACATGAACACTACCTTTGCCGGCGGATACGTGCAGGTATTTACCCGCGATATTCCTCAGGCAGACTTCTTCACAATAAGTATCGGTGGAGGAGTGAACGATCAAAGCACCTTCAAAGAAATGTGGATGCCTAAGCGAGGCAAGCTGGATTACCTCGGATTTGACGACGGGCGTAGAGCCTTCCCAAGTGGAGATGAATTTAACTATCATGTTGGTCCCGATCCGTTCAAATACCACCCCGAGCCCTTTATGTACGAGCAGAGCAAGCTCTTCAAGTACGACTTGGTAACTCCTTATAGATATACCTCAATGCCCAATAGCAATGCCCAGATGACGTGGGGAAAGGTATTTCGTACAGAGAAAGCCGGAAAGTTAGGATTTGTAACGGCACTCAGCTACCGAAACACACAAGCAGCCGACAGTGTCCTCTCTATTACACGAGGCAATTGGCATACACGTACATTCACTAATTTAGATACTTTGCTGAATGCGCCTGATGACAGAAGAAACAGTGGAAGGAACGATAAGTTCAGCACCATCCTCAGCGGTATTTTCAATGTGGGGTGGGAGTATGGTAAACATCACCTCGGATTCCGAAACATCTACGTACGTAAATTTGACAATACCTATAGCTCATTGCAAGGCATTAACGAAGAGTTGGGCTCCGGAGGGGGAACCGGCGACACCTATATCAATTATGCTTCACCCTTGTTTCAGGACTTGATACAGAGTAAGCTCGAAGGGAAACACCGTTTCGGTATCTTCGCCCTTGATTGGACACTCTCTCATACATATGCCAAGAGACGCTATGCCGGTGTGGGAAGAACCGAGTGGACTGAAAGAACTAATGCGGGATATCCGTATTGGAGCTGGGGGGGAGGAGGTCCGATGAGACGCGAGCAGCTTGGTAACTACATGGGCGATCACCAAAACTACGAGCGCATGCTGCAGGGTGATGTGGCAGGAAGTGTCAATTTCAACATAGGACCGATAAAGAATCAATTCAAGACCGGAGGCATGATAAACGGCAAGGAAGGAGAGTTCTCTTTCCGTGAAGTTACACTCGGGGTGCCCGGAGGAAATTTAGACCCCCGTTATCGCTACCTGTCGTTTCAAGATGCCATTCATCCGGACCATATGCATCTCCGTGGGTTTGCATTCTATTCTTGGCTCCCGGGTTCAGGCGGTAAGATTCCGCAGTTTCACGGGAGAACTGATGAGATTGCCTTCTTTGGTATGCTTGAACACAAGTGGAGCATATTGAGGTTGGTGTGGGGCGCACGCTTTGTAAACTACCGATACACCAATTTTGTAAATGAGGAAGTGAAAGGGCTAAATGTACACATTCAGCAAAAAGACATTAAACCCGAAGAGCCTTGGGCTATTATCCCTTCGGCTAACTTAACCATATCGCCGTTGAAGTGGATGGATTTCAGGCTCTCTTACTCGCAATCGGTATTAAGACCCGAACTGCAAGAACGGCTCCAGTTTCACTTTTACGACCCGGTGTTCGGGGCGTACCGTGCAGGAGCAGATAACCTGAAAAGTACGCACATTACTTCCTACGATGCACGTATCGACATCTATCCCGGAGCGGGAGAAATCATCAGCATAGGAGGATTCTACCGATACCTCGACAGCCCCATTGAGCTGGTATCGAGATCGGCATCAGGACATACCGCTTACTTGCTTGAAAATACCAACTGGGCTAAGAACTGGGGCTACGAGTTTGAGCTGCGTAAGAGTTTTGACTTTATCACGCCCGCACTGAAAGACTTGTGGCTATCGGGTAACCTGACACTGATAATGTCTAAGGTTGAAAACTATTACGATGCCTTTACCGATTTGCACGGTAAAGTACATAGGGAACCACGCGTGCTGCAACGCCCCCTTTACGGGCAAACACCCTATATATATAATTTAGGGCTGATGTATGACGGACCCCGCTTCGGTGCCAACATGGTGTATAACGCAAGCGGAAGGCGAGTACTTTACTTCTCCTATCAAGGCATGGAGCAGACGGAGTATCAGGATAAAGACGGCAAGCTGGATGCGCAGTTAAGTTACCGATTCAAAAAACCAAACATCAACATCAAACTGAATATGAGTAATTTGTTATCGCCATATACCATATACTATAGAAATATAAAAGACTACGATAATAAACGGATACAGACGCATACACCTGAAGGGTATCCCTACTTGAAAGTGGACTTTGTACCTAACAAGGAGAATCCCGACTACAGAGACGACGATGATTATTTAACTTACGTTATCCGCCCGGGACGCACGTTCTCTATCTCAATAGGTTGGGATTTGTAGGGTGGAGTGGTTGGTGACTGGGAGATGGGGAGAGTGGCGGACAGCTACGTAACAACGACATAATAAATACTAATAAACTTTTAGACATTACAAATTCAATCCATAAACAATGAAAACAAAACTTTATAACAAACTAATCATGGCGCTTATTGCAGCTACGATGCTGTCGGTAGGGCTTACTTCGTGCGGCGACCACGGCAAAGCCACACCGCAGAGCTATCCCGTAATTACGCTTTATGTTAAAGGGTTTAGCCTTGGAGAACCTCTTTATCTTTTGCGTGACAATAAATACAGAGTGCGGCATGAGGCTATCGGTGGGTCATACTTGCAAGGATCTGTATATGCATTTCCCGATAAAGATAAGCGGTATCACTTCAGCTTGGTCAAGTCATCAGACACCACGCAGGTACTTAAAGAGTTTGAACTTACCCACCCCGGTCTGGGAGAAGGGTTTAATCAGTTGATGTTTTTCAAGTATATATACGACGGAGAGCAGTTGATAGAGGGAATTGATATACCCGAACCACCCGAAAAGGGGTTTACACGTGCCAAGTTTATACTAAGGCTCGGTGTAAGTAAATATACGGACCCTGTGGATATGCGCTTCTACTACCTGCCGAGGAAAAATGGAGGGAGAGAATACACCCGGAAGGAAATTAGGCGAATGAAAGATATAGAATACGTGGCGGAGCTGAAAAATGTAATCCCCTCGTGGACCGAATTTTCAGAAGCGGTAGATATTCCCCTAAGGAAAGACAGCGTGGAGGCGGCCGGACAGATATTCCGCAGCAACTGGCTTTATGTAGATGTGGTGAAAGCCGGTACGGATGAGTTGGTATGGACCATTGACGGCGTAAATGCGGAACGTTTTTTTGAGCCTACTATGGTCGGTGATTATGGAATCATGCCCCCCAAAGGAAAGAATGGGGTTGACAAGAAACTTTACGAACAAGGGGTAGCCATGTATATATTTGAAGAAGTACGCCCGGATTCAACAAGAAAGTTTGGACACTTTAAATTTATAGATATAGAACCGCATACGCATTGGCAGGGTAGGGATACACTTGGGATAACGATAGAGTGAGTTGGTGAGTTGGAGACTTTGTGACGGGGAGACGTCACGAATGATGATTTATAAATTATGAATGGTGAATGTGGTTGGTGGATGTTGTAGTGTGCAGAGAATATGATGATAGTAGCAGAATGCAAAGGAAAGGAGATAATGATGATTGTAGCACTCTGCCGTTCCCGATTCTCGGGACAAGTCCTCCCCTTTTGACCAAAGGGGAGCCTGCCTGCCGCAGGCAGGTCCCCGAAGGGGGAGGGGTTAGTAATCTCAGTTACAAGTTAAAAGTTATAAAATAGAAAGATTTAACCCCTCTGGATTATGTCCTTCCCGAAAGCGTTCGGGACAAGCAGTCCCCTTAGATTAAGGGGGAGTTCCTCCCGAAGAATCGGATGGGAAACGGAAGGGAATTGAAAAATGATGAGAGTTACAGACAGACCGAAACAACGCTCTCGGTAGGAACGCCGTAAACTTCTGGTTAGGGATTGTTCAAGGGTTTATTGCCGTCAGTTTTAACTGTTCGTTAGGTCTATTGCCGTAAGTTTTAACTGACGGATAACAATGCCCCCTTATCCCTTCGGGCTTTAGCCCAATTTTAGTAGGGATAAATCCCATGCAGAATAGATATAATGAACATAGCGATCTTCTTTCATATAAGATGATAACACAGACAGCAAAGGATAAACAATTAAACATTGGATAAACCAATCAAACACATGGCCTTATCATTCTAACGCCTGAAACACATAATTAATTAAATAATTTATTAACAAAAGTCCTTTTACAGGAGAAGGACGTAAAACAAATCAATTAAAATGAAGAAAATTACATTAGCAATCTTATGCCTAATAACCATGGCATGGGCTGCAGTAGCGCAAACCGATGAGCCTAAGGCAATTCTCCAATTCGATTCTACCTATGTGGGGCAAAAGTATGATTACCAAAAGGCTACCTTAGACTTCACCTATGCCCGTGACGAAGCTGACGCGGAAGGGAAAAAGATTTATATCGACTGGGGCGACGGCGTGAAACAGGAAATCAATGACCAGAACAAAACGCCGATTCAAATCGTTGCCATTGCGCCGGATTATCAGGGCGGAGTTGTTAAGATTTACGCTCCCAAACTTTATAAATTCAAGGCATCAGGCCTTGTTTCGTTGGATGTTACCAATGCCCCGGAACTGGAAGATTTGGAAATAGGAGGAGGAGGTTCTGAGCTTGACCTAAGCAAAAACGTAAACCTGAACAGACTACGTATAACAGGACTTAAAAGTGACATTGACTTTACGGTAATGACCAAGTTGGAAATATTAATCTTAAATTATGGAACTGTAGGAGGGGTACTGGATCTAAGCAATTCCCCAAATATCTGGAAGATAGATGTGACCAAAACGCGCTACTCGGAATTAAAACTTTCACCGGAGGCAACGTTTGTAAAAGACGGCGTACTGGGAGAATTGTACATAAGGGACAATATGTTTCAGACCTGCGAGTTGAACCGCATCATTAATGAGTACATCCCGGAACCGACAACCGATAAAGACGGCAATCAGGTCAATATCCGATTTAATTACGACGGAAACCCGGGCATGCACGGAGTGAACAAAATAACAACAAAGGCTAAGACCTTTGAGATACATAACTACGGCGAAGGTAGAGTGCGCTGCGGTGATGACATTGTAAAGCTGAAAGATACTCCCGACGTTGTACTTACGGTAGAACCCGACCACTTCTTTTCTTTCGACATAATCACGATGGAGGAGATTACTTATGAAAAGAAGCACGGCTCCTATCGGATTCAGGTAGATTGGGGTGACGGTGAGTTGGTAGAATACTGTACGGGTAACACTCAACTTTCAGGGAAAGGTAATGTAACCGGCTACTCCAAAGGTTCTGAAATAAAGTTCTACTTGGAAAATAAAGCCGTTACGTTTAACTTAGTGGAAACGACTCAACGTCAGCCGGGAGACGGAAATGTTCATATCATTAAAGCCGACTTTTCTAATAACCCTGAATTGTTATCGGTAAGCATCACTGTTAATTATTGGAACGAACAGAAATACTCGGCGCTGAAGGACGTGGTATTTGCACCGGAATCGTACGACTTATCAATGATTCAGCTTGAAGGTGATCTTGATGCCTGCGTGTTAAATAAAATCTACGAAATCCTCCCCGAAGCGGCAGAAGAGGGATACGGTATTGAACTTCTCGGCGGAGCTTGGGAAGCCATGAAAACTTCCAATACCAAAATCTTGTATGATAAAGGCTGGGAGAAGTTTATTGAATATGATAAGGATTGGAATTCGATTGAAATTAATGGTGATAACAGCGCCGTATGTGATGATACAAGTGTGGAAGAAATAACCGCCCGTGAGTGGGGCATCCGCTCAGAAGGCAGCAGCCTGCTGATACCCACGGTAATCGGTGATGTAGTAACGGTTTATAATGCGTTGGGTGCTAAAATAGCAGAAACAGTTGCTACTGCAGAAGAAACACGCATCAACGGCTTAACGAAAAACCAAATCGTTATCGTAAGAGCCGGCGACAGAAGCGCTAAAGTGATTCTTTAATGGATAATGAATAATAGATAATTGACAATGGACCATATAATTATCAACTGTCAATTATCAATTAACTAACACATCCTGCAGATTGTTGGTTCAGTCTGCAGGAACTGGAGACTTGGTGGCGGGACACCCCAATCCCCCTCAATGAGAAAGAGCTTGTCCCGAGAATCGGGAGCCGCGGGCTGCAACGTAAGAACAGTAAACTATATGTAAAGGAACATAGCGATGTTCATACAAAGTAAATAATGATAATGGGTTGTACGGCGCCACTCTCCCCTTTTGACCAAAGGGGAGCCTGTCTGCCGCAGGCAGGTACCCCGAAGGGGGAGGGGTTAGTAATTTCAGTTAAAAGTTAAAAGTTATAAAGTATAAAGACTTAATCCCTCTGGTGCGGAAAGGTCTATTTCCGTCAGTTTTAACTGACGGAAAGCAAGCTCCACACCCCTTCGGGCTTTAGCCCAATTCTAGTTGGGATAAATCCCATGCAGATGGTACTGCCTATCCGTCTCATAAATGGGACGGCAACAGACTATAGGCAGGTACCCGCAGGAGGGATTAGAAAAAATAAGGTAATAAGGTTCTTTTAATTGGATTGCTACTAAGGTACTGAAGAAAGATAAGGTTATCCGCAAAAGCGGAAAGGGGTTTATATAACCTTATCTTTTTCTTCAACCTTGGTAGAATTAACAGACACCACAGACCTAAGCAATTAGACCTTGTTTACTTGTTAATTTGTTAATTAATTTATTATGCGAAAAATAGATGTAGAAAGATATTATCGTTTACGAAGAGCCATGTATCAGCTGCAGGAGCGTATAGTAATTTATGACGAAGAGCAGCCGTACGATATTGATGTGGCTCGGCATTACACTCAGCTGGTATCAGATTACGATGCCTATTTGGAAGCGTTGGGGCAATTCCGAGAATCGGTTGATAGCTACCGTAAAACCTATATCAAAGCGATGTCGAGTTATAAAAAGTCGTTGATTTGGTGCCGTGAACAAGAAGCACTGCTGGATGAGAAACTGTGAAACCGAGAGAAAGAGTGACTGAAAGAGTGGAGAGTGAGTACGATGAGAAAATAAGGAGATGTGAAACTGTGCTAAACACCAATATATCAATAACTAATACACGCCTAAGTGTTGTCCTACAAGGACAACATTATATTTTCCTTTTATTATTTATTTTTATCTAAATTATTTATTAAAATGCTTATAATACGCACTGTATTGCGTTTTTTACAAAATATTTTCATTTTCAGAATAAATATAAGTAAAGTTAAATTAAAAATATTTTCACCCTAATTTTCACCCTTTAAAAGAATTTGTTATATTTGCATAGTGTTTAACCAATCATTATTCAATTATGGCAAAAATTAGTTTTACCCGTAAATATACAAAAGGGGATACTACACCACTTTACGCACAAATCCCAATTAGTGAACCGGTCAAAATTGGCAACAAAACGAAATATAATTATTTGAGATATTATATTTCAGAAACAATCAATCCGAAATTTTGGAACAAAAAGACTTGCAGGGCAAAGAGTACCGCCAAATTTCCGGAATATCCGGAATTTAACCAACGTCTGGATGACATCGAAAGTATGATTAACGCTGTTTTGCTATCATTCAAAAACAGCGGATCTACACCAACCAAAGACGAAATCAAAAACGAACTCGATAAGGTTATAAAACAGAAAAACACTGCTACAGATGCAACAAGTCTTGCTAATTTGACATTAACGCAGTTCACACAGCATTTGATTGATACCCTACCTTATAAAAAATCCACATTAAAAAGTTATAAGGTTGTTTTGCGTAATCTGAAAGACTATGAAAAGAAACATAAAACCGTATTAACATACAAAAACGCCGATATTGATTTTTATAATTTATTTGTGAAATACCTTACCGATTTGGGTTTAGCACAAAACACTATCGGCACACGAATAAAGATTATAAAAACGATACTAAACAAGGCTAACGAACGAGGTATTGACGTATCATTAGACTATCAAAAGAAATCATTTAGTAAACCGAAAGAGGAAACAGAGAGCATTTATTTGAATGAAACGGAGCTTTCGAAAATGTACAACCTTTCCAACCTACCAAAGTATTTAGAAACTGTTAGGGATATGTTTATTATTGGAAGTTATACCGGTTTAAGATATTCCGACCTTTTCCGACTAACAAAAGATAACATTACTTCCGATAATACGATTAGTCTTAAAACGCAAAAGACTGAAAGAATCGTAGATATTCCGATACATACGAGAGTAAAACAGATATTCGAGAAATACGATTATCAGCTACCAAAGTCAATCAGTAATCAAAAATACAACGAATACATTAAGGAAGTAGCGGAAAAAGCAGAGATAAATGAACCAATAACAACCCAAAACCGAATAAAAGGAATGTTAGTCAGTTCAACAACGCCAAAATATAAGTTAGTAACGAGCCACACCGCCCGCCGTTCTTTTGCAACGAATGCCTATTTGGCAGACGTTCCGGTACTTTCAATAATGGAGATAACCGGACACAAAACCGAAAGTGCATTTATGAAATACATTAAAATGAGTAGCAAGGATAATGCAATGAAACTGAAATCTCATAAGTTCTTTAATCCCTTAACGATAGCAAAATGAGTTCAACAACAATCTCTCAAAAAGTAGAACGATACGAAACCACATTGAATCAGGTGAAACAATTGAAAAGGTTAAAGAAGAATTTCAATGATTATAACCCGGGCGTTGTTAGTTATCTTTTAGAAAGTTTAAAAAGTGATTTACTTGAAGAAGATAGAGTTTTACGCACCATACCTGACCTTATACTTAAAGCACCGCCAGCTTTAATCGAACTTCGAGATAGGTTAATAGTTGAAGTTGATTTGTTGCTAATTGAGAAAGGCATAAAAGATTCACAGCTACCAAATAAGCCAGCAGAAAAGCATGAATTAACGTTTGAAGGTCTATTTGAAAAAAAATACCGCCACAAAATAAGTGATTTAATTAATGTGTTAAAACGTTGTTCATATATTGATGAAAATGAGAAACTAATATCTAAATTCATAGACTTTGCACGGATTTTTTATTATCTGATAGAAAATAACGTAATACAAAAAGAATTTTATCGAGGAAGTGATGGAATTTCAGTTTTTTATGATAAATTTGGCTGTAAAGTTGTTGAAAAAAAAGAAAAAAACGTTTTTTGCGCTGTTAGAGGCGGTATTACAAGAAACACCGCAAGAAACACAGATTTAATTGAAAATTATGTAAAAGAAGAATTGACGAAATATTTTATTTAATTACTCTATCTTAATCAATATTTTCACTTCCAAAATTCCATTTATCCCAATCGGAACTTTGGAAGTTTTATTTTTTATCAAAACCGCAACTTTGTCGTAAACTTTAATAAAAACAAGATTATGACAAACGAAATTTTATTAAACGGAATTAGTTTTAACGATTTTCAAAACTCAATTCAAACAATCGTATCAAACGAAGTACAAAAGGCGGTAGAACAATTAACGCCACCAGAATCCACCGACACTACACCGGAATTATTAACACGAAAGCAAACAGCCGAGTATTTGGGTGTATCGTTGCCCACATTGCACAAATGGACTAAAAAGGGAATAATCCCCGCCAAAAGGATTGGTTCGCTCATACGCTACGAAAAGAACATTATCTGCGATACAATGAAAGATGTTGAAACACTTAAATATCGGAGGGTGTAAATTATGGCTAAGTGTTTAACTAAATACAAAAAACCGGAAAGCATTAAACGGCTTGAGAGTGAGTTAATGAAGCGCAAGCGGTTAAAATATCCGAATATACCGGCGGAACTCCTTGCACCGATTACACACACCGATAAGACCGCCAACGGTCTTACAAAAGCTATCATTGCATATATTAAACTTAAAGGCGGGCAAGCTGAAAGGATAAACACCACCGGCATACCGATCGACAAACGCAAAACTTATACAGACGTTTTAGGGCTTCGTAGAACGATTGGAAGTATTGAATGGGTAAAAGGTACATCAACGCCCGGAAGTGCCGACATATCCGCTACAATCAACGGCAGGAGTGTTAAAATTGAGGTTAAGATTGGAGCAGACCGCCAAAGTGAGGCACAAAAGAAATATCAGCGGGATATTGAAAGCGCGGGCGGTGTTTACTATATAGCAAAAGATTTTACAACGTTCGTAGAATGGTTTAATAAAAATTTTTGAATTATGGCAATTTATAGAAATGTACATACTACATATTGGAGTGATAGTTTCATTTCCGAATTAGATCCAATAAAGAAGCTATTCTTTATTTACTTACTGACAAATGAACGTACTACTCAATGCGGAATATATGAAATAACTAAAAGGCAAATTTCTTTTGACTTAGGTGTTTCAATAGATGAAGTTACAAAGCTAATAGATTTTTTTGAAAATGCTGAAAAGATAGTTTATTCAGAAGAAACTAATGAAATGGCAATTATTAACTGGAATAAGTATAATAAAAATAAATCTCCAAAAGTAATAAGTGCTGTAAATAAAGGGCTTACTATGGTTAAGAATCGGGACTTGATAGAGTATGTATATAATACAGATACAGTATCAATACCATACGAATACCATATCGGTAATAAGAATAAGAATAAGAATAATAATAAGAATAAGAATGAGAATGAGAATAAGAACAAATTCTCACAAAATTTTGAAATAGAATTATCCGATTGTAAAAAGATATTTTTAGAAGACGAAAGGCATATTGAAATTTTGTGCATGAATTATCACAAAAGCAAAGAGGAAATAATTTATTCCATAAATTCTTTTTTTAAGAAACTGGAAACTGAGGGGGCGCAAAAAAAATCAATAAACGATGCGAAAAAACATTTTGCAAATTGGTATAATCATAAAATCAACACAGAAAACAATGGAGAGAATAAACGCAGAATTAGTCAAAAAAGCCATTATGATGAAAAACTATAAAATGCAGCGACTGAAATTAAACGAATAAGCAAAATAAAAAACTAATGGGGCGTCCGAAAATTTATTTTTCAGTATGCCTTTGAAAATAAGAGTGTTAATTTCTAAAGTAGAAATAAATAGAAATGAATAAAAAAACAGTAGGAAGACCAAAAGGAACACCCAAAACCGGGGGGCGGAAAAAAGGCACACCCAACAAAATCACTCAAAGTGTTAGGGAATGGATTAATTTTTTATTGGATAAGAACCGAATCCAATTTGAAAAAGATTTGTTGGCAGTAGAACCAAAAGACCGGTTAAACATTTTGATAAAACTGCTTGAATACACAACACCAAAAATGCAAAGTGTACAAACTGATATTGAATTTATTCAGGAGGTAGAACTTAGCAAAGAAGAAGCGAAAGAACTTTTGAAAGAACTTGAGACCGAGTACTAAAAGCGTATTATTTTAATACGAATGTTAAAAAATAAGCCCAAAACGTATTATTTTAATACGCTGATTTATATGTTTTTAACTTGTTTCTTATAAGATAATATTGTATTATTGCAGAAGTTATTAATCACTAAAAATAAATTTTAAAATAGTATGGAAAAACAATTTAAAGTAAGCAAACAAACAGCAGATTTTATTGAGTGTATAAAAAATATCGATGACACTTGCGAACAAATTTATAAAACAGTAAGCGAATATGTAGAAGATTCTAAAGTTGATGAGGTAATGAATGAATGTTTTTACCCAGTCATCACGAATCTAAAAGATGAAGTTTTTCATTATGTTTTAAGCTCCATTGATGAAAATTTGAGTTTAAATAAAAACAAAGGAGTAATTATCTAATCACTATGAATACAAAAAAATTTGATGTAACAGAACGTACAAATCAGCTTGTAGGAATTTATGAGGATTTAGTGAAGTTAGAAGCGCGGATTGTTGATTATGCTAACATTCACATTCCGCTTGAATCGAGTAAGGTAACAAATCCAGTTTTTAAATTGCAAAACGCGATAATGGAGCAAATAACAAGAAGTGTAAAACTTAATTTGGAAACAATCGAAGATATTAATCAGTTGAAACTGTAAATAAAATAATATGAAAATGCCGTTGCGGAATATAGACACAATGAAAAAGTAGGTTGGTAAAAAACCAGCCTACTTTTTTTATTCGATAAGTGAAAGACAATATTTCTTATTTTTCAGAACAACAGCCTTACTCACACCATATCGCTCACATACCTTTTCAAAATTTTGGTTATTTTCAGATTTAATCCCAGAATGACACCAAATTGTCATACAACGATGCAGCTCTTCAATACGAGGACTAATAGCAAGCTCTGAATGCATCTTTATAGTCAATTCTTCTTTCATATTTACAAAGTTACTTAAAAGAAAACGGTGGGAATCATCCCGCCATTTTTTAACAGTAATTTAACGAGAATTTAACTTATCTTTGCAATACAGCGAATCTGTTAAATGTGAAATATCTAAGATATTCGCTAATACCCA
The DNA here is from genome assembly GCA_012518275.1 of Bacteroidales bacterium. Lineage (GTDB taxonomy): Bacteria > Bacteroidota > Bacteroidia > Bacteroidales > Paludibacteraceae > UPXZ01. The sequence goes on along the minus strand of JAAYSS010000047.1, from coordinate 64,439 downwards.
CATAATCAATACTTTAATAAGTTAATGAAAGTTAATGCCTATAACTTACATTATGTCAAATAGAATTACGTTATTGAATATCAATAAGATAGCATTTTTCTTTCATGTTTTCATAGGGTACTTTTTTAACAATTAGAAAAAATAAATCCCCATACAAATACGATGTATAGTGGGGATTTTTCGTTTAACAACTGGAATATAAATTTATAAAAATAAAGACAGGCGAGAACCACCCCGCCCGTCAAAGTGTTTAACCAACCAACGGCAAAAATGTTGGTAGGTGCTACAAAGATAGAATGTTTATTCGAGTTATCAAAAAAACAACTTTTCCGCAACCACTTTCACCCTAATTTTCACCCTTTGAAATAAAAACCGCAACACAGACATTGTGTTGCGGTTTATTGTTGTCCTACAAGGATTCGAACCTTGACTAACAGATCCAGAGACTGGTGTGCTACCGTTACACTATAGGACAATTGGAACCACAAAAGTACAAAAATTATTAGAACCGGACTACAGAAAGTACCCTTTATTTTCGGTAAAAGTGTTTTGATGCGAAAGATAAGTGCGATTCTTCCGTTAATTTTACTATTTTTGTACCTTAAATGGTAAAATCTAACATCTACATACTTTTGCTTTCGTTACTCTTATTGCTTCCGTCTTGCGGGAAGAAGAATCGCTTTCACATTGACACCAAGAAAAACAGGGTGGAGGTGAATATCCGCCGTTTCGACAGGGATTTGATACGTTTAGATACGGTCAATTTAGCTGAATCGGTTGAATCATTGCTGGTTAAATATCCGAAATTCCTTCCCCTTTTTATCGAAAACATGACGAATTCTTCAGTAACCGACCGCGATACGATTGGCAAAATGTTGAGCGATTTTGTTAATTATCCGCTTGTGAAAGACGTGAATAGGAAGGTGTTGGATGTGTTTACCGATATTTCTTCCATTCAAAACGAAATTGCCGATGCTTTCACCTTCATTCATCATTATTTCCCGAACTTGACCCTGCCCGAGCTCTATTTTTACGTGTCCGGGCTGAATGTTCCGATGCTTATGAGCCTTGACCGCACGGTGTTTGGCGTAGGTACGGATTTTTATTTAGGTGCTGATTTTGAGCCTTATAAAGATATCGTTTATGATTATATGCTTCAAAACTTTGTTGCAGAACGATTACCGATTGATGTAGTATCTGCCGTGCTTTTTAGAAATTTTATGTTTGATGCTTCGCAAAATCGACTGATTGACAATATGCTGTATCGGGGCAAGGTATTGTTCCTGCTTTCCGTAGCGATGTCTGAAAAGGAGATGAAAGATATTGTGGGGTACTCACAAGAACAGCAATTGTGGGCAGAAACACACGAAACGGAAATCTGGAAAGCCATTGTTGCGCAGAAAGATTTGTTTTCGTCCGACCAACATTTAATCCGAAAGTACATGAAGGTGGCGCCGTTTACTGCGCCTATTTCACAAGAATCGCCGGGAAGGCTGGGGGAGTGGATGGGGCTTCGAATAGTGGAGAGCTTTATGAATAAAAATAAAAACGTAACCCTGCCTGCATTGATGCAGATGAATAATTATCAGGAACTGCTGGAAAAATCGGGGTATTAGTTTGGAGATTGGTGTGTGGTGGATGGGGAGTATGTTTTGCGGAGGTCATATTCAGGCACAGGGTAGGAGATGTGTTAAATTTTTATAACCATGCGAAAGATAAAGAAACAAGAAGAATTACGAGAAGTTATTAAGAATGAAAAGCTTTCAAAAATAGCTTTTCAAAGGTTGGACTTTACGAGGCTCGAGGAACGGATGATGTGTATTGCCGTGAAAAACTGTTTGTTTCTTGATTGTAAAATGACAGACAAACTAATAAATTACTTGTTTCCCAATAATTACATTTTTCCACGATTAAGCGTTCCGTTCAGTATTTACCCGTCGGGGCTTTACAACAAAGAGAAACTATACAACGGCTACGATTACAGAAAGCCGGAAACTTATTTGGCGACAAGGGATAAAATCGTGTATGATTATTACAAAAAAATGGGTGGTTCGGAAACGCGGAACATCAAGGAAACGCTGGCTCGCTCGCTTCATGACCATTCCATTTACGATGCCAAACACGACTTCCTTTCGGATTATGATGAACGCAAAGTGCTGGCTATCATGGGTGGGCACAAACTGAGACGAGACGAAAAACTTTATTTGCAAACCGCAAAGTTATCAAAGATTCTGACCGAGAAAGGTTATTTGATGTGTTCCGGAGGTGGTCCGGGAGCCATGGAAGCGTTGCATCTGGGGGCTTGGTTTGCGGGTAAGACAGACGCTGAGCTGGAAGATGCCGTGCGAATATTTAGCCCTGCGCCGATTTACTCGCATCCCGATTGGCTGAAAACATCGTTTCAAGTGCTCGAAAAATATCCTGAATCCGAATTCAAAAGCCTTGGAATACCGACATGGCTCTACGGTCATGAGCTTTCTACGCCGTTTGCTACGCACATTGCCAAGTTTTTCGAAAACAGTTTGCGCGAAGAAGGTTTGCTTGCCATCGCCAAAGGCGGTGTGATTTTCTCACCCGGAAGTGCCGGAACGATGCAGGAGATTTTTATGGATTTGGCTCAAAACCATTACGAAAGCTATGGTTTCGCCAGTCCGATGATTTTTCTTTGCAAACGTTATTGGACAGAGGAATTCCCGATTTATCCGTTGTTGAAATCGCTTATTGATAACGGGAAATTGAATAATATTGATTTAAGTATTTACGATGAAAACGAAGATGTGGTTAGGCATTTGGAAGAAGCCAATAAGCAGTAAATAACTAAATGTTTTTTGAATATTGAGCTTCTCTTTTCGTTCATCTAACTTAAAAAACATGACAAAACGATTAACCATAACCGAATGGGCTGAGGACGATCGCCCGCGTGAAAAGCTGATGAAGAAAGGCGCTTCGGCACTTTCCGATGCTGAGCTGCTGGCAATATTAATCGGTTCAGGTAATAGGGATGAAACGGCTGTGGAGCTTTGCAGGCGGATTTTAAGTGAAAATCACAATAATTTGAACGAGTTAGCTCGCTTATCAATATCGGATTTAAAGAAGTTCAAAGGCATCGGCGAAGCCAAAGCGATAACTTTAATTGCTGCCCTTGAAATAGGGAAAAGGCGGAGAACCGAGGAGGTGCTGGAACGGAAACAAATTACGCAAAGCAGTGATTTATTTGATGTCTTCGGACCGAGGATGGAAGATTTGAATCACGAGGAGTTTTGGGCGGTGTTTCTGAACGGGGCAAATAAAGTGATGGAAGTAGTTAATTTAACGAAAGGCGGTATGCGTCAAACCGTTGTAGATATCCCGATATTGCTTCGGTTGGCGCTGGAAAAGTCAGCTCACGCCATTGCTGTGGCACACAATCATCCGTCGGGTGAGAAGAAGCCGAGCGGAGATGATTATTCGGTAACGCAGAAAATAAAAAATGGCTGTAACGCTATCGAAATACGTTTTTTGGATCACCTTATCATTGCCGGAAACAGCTATTACAGCTTTGCAGATGAAGGAAAAGTGTAAATATACGAATTGCATGAAATAAAACTTAAACCCAACCTATGAGATTTATTACTATTATTGCATATCTATTTTTTGCTACCGGAATATTGCTGGCTCAATTTCCAACGGATAGTGTAGCTATTGAATTGAATGACTCGGCGAGTGTTAATTTGCAGTTAAACGGTAACAGCCTTGAAAAACCGAGTGAAGAGGAAGCGATTTTGTCTCAAACAGCCCCGAAACTTTACCCGAATTGGACATTTTATGTTCCCGGAGGTACCCATTTTTATGACAAAAGAATAGCTGAAGGGATTGTTTTTTCGAGCTTGGCTGTTGGCGGTATTACGTACGGATTGATAAACAGCGATAGGTTCGGAAGGGAAAACTCGTCGCCGTACTCTAATTTCCCGTTGTTAATTGGTTTGCAGGCTTATAGTGTAGATAAAGTTGATTTCTTCCGAAACAGGATGGAATATATACAATATAACAATCCTGATTTTCGGTACGATCCGATACAATACAACGATTTACTGTTGGCACCCTTTCAGCCTAAGAATTTTTTTACGCCGATAACAGGGGCATTTGTTGCCATTGCCGTTGCGGAACTTTTTTTGCTTGGTCCAAAGCCGAATCGTTATTTCGGACAGGTGGAACAGATGATGGTGATGAATCGATATGTTAACCCCAATCATGCGTTGGCACTATACGGCGGAGTTTCGCTGGCGGCAAGTTTTGGTGCGGGAGTGTCAGAAGAGTATGTGTTTAGGAATGCAGTGATGCCGATGCTGGATTATAAATATGGACAGCGGAAAGGTTTGATTTATTCTAGTTTGATTTTTGGGGGAGCCCATTTGACCAATCTTATGATGTCAAAAAAGCCCGATTACGCTGCCACTTTCACGCAGGTTGCGGTGACTTCCGTGATGGGTTATTTGTTCGGATACGATGTTCAAAAACGGGGATATGATATCGGACCGGCAGTAGCGGCACATATGTGGTATGATTTTGTACTGATGCTCGGCTCGTTTATTGTCAATCCGCAGAACAATTTCTTAGGCGTAAGTGTATCGTTTAAGATGTGATGAATAAAAAGAGTTCAAGAGTTTATACGTTTAACATCCAAACAATCATTTAACAAATTTATCAAATTGAAATTTCTTGAAGTAAATAACGTTGTGAAGCAATACGCCGGGCATCGTGCCTTGGATGGTGTCAGCTTGGAAATTCCGAAAGGAACTGTGTATGGGCTTCTTGGACCAAACGGTGCCGGAAAAACTACGCTGATTCGCATTATCAACTGCATAACTGCGCCCGATAGCGGAGAAGTTTTGTTGAACGGGAAAAAGCTTCAACTTGAAGATGTGCGAAACATCGGCTACTTGCCGGAAGAGCGCGGGCTGTACAAAAAAATGAAAGTGGGTGAGCAGGCTGTTTACTTGGCGCGTCTGAAAGGGATGAGCAAGGCAGATGCGCTGAAATCGCTGAAGTATTGGTTTGAGAAGTTTGAAATTCAGGACTGGTGGGGCAAGAAAGTGGAAGAACTATCCAAAGGGATGGCGCAAAAAGTGCAGTTTATCACAACCATTCTGCACGAACCGGAACTGCTGATTTTTGACGAACCGTTCAGCGGATTTGATCCGGTAAATGCCGACCTGCTGAAACGTGAAATTTTGGCACTTCGCGACCAAGGGACAACCATTATTTTCTCGACTCACAACATGGAATCGGTGGAAGAGCTCTGCGAAAACATTTCGTTGGTTCATAAATCCAAAGTCGTTCTACAAGGGAATGTAGCTGAAATTCGAGCTTCGCATGCATCTGACAGCCTTTTCGTGAAAACCGCCGATGCCGTGACGCTTGAAAACTGCGATATTATTTCTCAAATTCAGAAAAACGGAGCCTTTGAAACGACGCTTAAAAAACGAAACGAGAAGTCGAATAACGAAATCCTGCAAGAAATCATCGCTCAAACTCAGGTCTATTCATTTGAAGAATTATTGCCCACGATGAACGATATTTTTATCCGAACGGTAACAAAGGCTTAAAGTCAGGAGATTGAAACACGAAGTTACCATTTAACTATTAACTACTCAACCATCAATCAATTAAAATGTCCAAGATAGGAATTATCATCCAGCGCGAATACGTTTCGCGGGTAATGAAAAAATCATTTTTATTGCTCACGTTTCTCACACCCATCTTTATGGCGGCAATGATTATTTTGCCGATGTGGATAACGACGCTAAAAGATGAAACGGTTAAAAACATCGTTGTGGTGGACAATACCCGTTCGCTTCGAGATGTTTTGAAAAGCAGCGAGCAGTACACGTTTGTATTTACCGACACATCCATTGACGATATTCGGAAAGAGCGGTCAGATAAGACAACATCAAATAAAAAGAACGAACTTTCAGCCGTGTTATACATTTCGGAAGATTTGGTTGAAAATCCGAATGCCGTAACGATTTATTCCGAGAAACAGATTAACGTTGAATTGAAAAGCTACATCGCCAATCAGTTGAATAACTACGTTCGCGACAAGAAGTTAGAGGCTTTGAACATACAAGATTTGAAAGAAAAAATCGAGCAGTCCAAATCCAACATTAAAATCACAACGATTAAATGGGACAGCTCGGGCAAGGAAAAGGAAGGTTCGGCAGAGATGGCGCTTATTATCGGCATGGTGTCTGCTTTTTTGATTTATATTTTCATCATGAGTTACGGCTCACAGGTGATGTCGGGTGTTTTGCAGGAAAAAACGAGCCGAATCGTGGAAGTAATTATCTCATCGGTCAAGCCTTTTGAGCTGATGATGGGGAAAATCATTGGGATTGCGCTTGTCGGGCTGACTCAATTTACCATTTGGATAGTTTTTACGCTGATTTTGACCGGCATCGGAACGGCTATTTTCGGTCCCGGATTTAACACATCTTCCATGTCGGAAGCTGTTCAAATGGGGCAAACTGTTTCAGAAGGCGATTCTGCGGAAATGATAAGTAAGGTGATGACGATGCTTTCCGGTTTTGACTTTGTGAAAGTATCCGTGCTGTTCCTGCTTTATTTCCTTGGCGGATATCTGCTTTATGCGTCGCTTTTCGCCGCCATCGGGTCGGCTGTGGACAACGAAACCGATACGCAGCAGTTTTCCATGCCAATAACTCTACCGATAATATTCGCCTTGTTTATAGGGATTTACGCTTCGCAAAGTCCCGACAGCGCCTTGGCTTTTTGGGGTTCGATGATTCCGTTCACTTCGCCCGTAGTGATGATGGCGCGTGTGCCTTACGACGTGCCGATGTGGCAGATTTTACTGTCGCTTGCCGTACTCGTCGGCTCGTTTATTGCTTCCACGTGGCTGGCAGGAAAGATTTACCGCACCGGAATTTTGATGTACGGCAAAAAAGTGAGTTGGAAAGAGCTGTGGAAGTGGTTGAGAGTAAAGTAAAATGCCGATTGATTACTGTGAGCGCTCAGATGTGTTAGGTTTGAACGCTCAGATGTGTTGGGTTTGAGCGCTCGGGTAGAAAAACCCAAGCGTTCAGATTTATTGATTTGAGCGGTTCGATAAAGGGATTGCAATTATTCTACCGGACCACTATCTGATAGATTCTCAAATATCTTCAAGTCGAAAAATCGAACTGCCGAAGTCAGATGGTCAAAAATATCAGCCATAATGTTCTCGTACTCTTGCCAAACGGTAGTGTTTGTAAAACAATAAATTTCTAAAGGAAGTCCACTTTCAGTAGGAGCCAATTGTCGTACCATCAGCGTCAAATCCTTTCTAACATTTGGGTGATTCTTTAAGTAATTTTCCGTGTATTTCCTGAAAAGCCCGATATTCGTCAAGTTTCTGCCATTCACCTGTACGCCTAAATCGACTTCAAATTCTTCGTTGTAGGCATCAATAATATGCTGACGTTCGTCGATGTAACTGCTGATTAATTGAATTTTTTTGAACTTTTCCAACTCATCTTTTTGAATGTAGCGGAATGAAGATTGTTTTAGAAAGATAGAACGTTTTATCCGCCTTGCGCCGTCATTCTGCATTTCCCGCCAATTTTGGAACGAATCTGAAATCAGCGCATAGGTGGGAACGGTGCTGATGGTTTTATCGAAATTTTTGACTTTCACGGTCGTCAGCGTGATTTGTTGCACAATACCGTCAGCGTTGAATTTCGGAATGGTAATCCAGTCGCCGATGCGTACCATATCGTTGGTACTTACCTGAATGCTGGCAACAAACCCTAAAATAGTGTCTTTGAAAATCAGCATCATGATGGCGGACGCGGCACCCATGGCTGTGAAAAACGCTCCGAAACTCTGACCGGACAGAATGGTAAAGATAGCCCCGGCACAGAAAATTAATACGACTATTTTTACAACTTGGAAATAGCTTTCAATCGGTTTGTCGCTGTACTTTGTTTGTATAAGCAGGTGTTTTGAAAGCGATTTTAAAAAGGAACTGACAAGCCAGAAAATCATTAAAACAATGAAGATGCCTATTAACTTTTCAAGGACTGAAATTGTCGTCGGATAGTTTTCAAAAACCACAGGAATGGTGTTTTTTACCCAAATCAAAGGCACTGTTAATGCTAAATAGGTTGGGAATTTGTCATGTATCAGAAATTCTGCCAATTTCATTTTGGGTAGTTTGCCTATTTGTTTCAATACTAACACGATGATTTTTCGTACAATCCATTGAAAAATGAAAGCTATTAAAATGACGATAGTCAATTGTAACAATAAAGTAAAAAGATTGATTAAATCACTGTTTACACCCCAATTTTGCAACAATTGGTTTGTCCATGCCGTTACTTCAAACGCTGAATTTTGAATTTCTTCCATTTTTAATTCCATAATTATTTTTAATCGAACTATTAAAGAAACATCTTAAAGTTGAATAATGTTTATAAAAAATCAGATGGCTGTAAGATGCTCTAATAATATCTTAACCCCAATAAAGATTAGCACAATACCGCCTAAAATCTCAAAATTGAATTTAAACCGAGAGCCGAACTTGTGTCCAAGTTTTACACCAAGCAGTGAAAAAACAAATGTTGTGGCTGCAATGATAAGGACTGCGGGCAGAATCATTGCAGGGTATGCCGTGAAAATCAAGCCGGTAGCCATAGCGTCTATACTTGTGGCTACAGCAAGAACTGTTAAGTATCTCAATCGAAAGTTTTCTTCTGTACACTCTTCTTCGCATCCATAGTTATCCTTTTGCTTGGATTTTTTTATGCTTTCAATAATCATTTTGATACCGATCAAGAGTAAAATAACAAATGCAATCCAGTGATCAACAGACCGTATCACATCTGCAAAAAGCTGCCCGATGCTATATCCCAACAAGGGCATCGCACCTTGGAAAAATCCGAAAATTACTGCCAGCAACAGCGCTTGTGATACTTGTAGTTTTTTGGAACAAACGCCCTGGCTGATTGAAACAGCTAAACTGTCCATCGACAGACCGATTGCAATTAACAAGATTGATGTGAAATCCATTAATGAATAAACAAAATTATTATAAAAATACATAAATAGCTGAAAACAAAACTATTCAACTCTTTTCAAATTTCAAAAAAGAGTTGAATAGTATTTATTTGTTGTGATCAGCTAATTATTACAAAATAGCTTTTACTTGCTTATAAACATTTTCAGCTGTAAAACCGAGCTTTTCATCCAGTACTTTGTAAGGTGCTGAGAATCCGAATGATTCCAATCCCCAGATAGCCCCGTTTTCGCCTACTAAACCAAGCAGATTTACCGGTAGTCCGGCTGTAAGTCCAAAGCGTTTTACCCCTTTCGGCAACACTCTTGCTTGATATTCTGCTGACTGTAAGCGGAATAATCCTTCAGAAGGAACTGAAACGATGCGCACTTTAATGCTGTCGGCACGAAGTAGCGCCGCGCCTTCAACCAGTGTGGCAACTTCTGAACCTGAAGCGATAAGAACGATATCCGGATTGCCATCACATTCTACCACGTAACCACCTTTTTCGGCTTGATAGGCTGCTTCTTTTCTGTTTTCAGCCGGCAGGTTGGTGATGTTTTGGCGTGAAAAAATCAAGCCGGTCGGTGTAGCGGTGTTTTCCATCGCCATTTTCCAGCTCACGGTAGCTTCTTCCACATCAGCCGGACGAAGTACCAGCATCGAGTTCTCACCGTTATGGTTTTTCAATTTTTCCATCAAACGGATTTGCGCTTCCTGCTCAACCGGTTCGTGGGTAGGTCCGTCTTCGCCCACGCGGAATGCATCGTGTGTCCAAATGTATTTTACAGGTAGCTCCATTAGGGCTGCCATGCGCACGGCAGGTTTCATGTAGTCGGAGAACACGAAAAATGTTCCGCAAGCAACATGTACACCGCCGTGAAGAGCAATTCCGTTTGCTATGCAAGCCATAGTAAGTTCAGAAACACCGGCTTGAAGGAACTTGCCTGAGAAATCACCTTTTTCCATCTGTTTTGTTTTTTTCAAGAAACCGTCAGTTTTGTCAGAATTGCTTAAGTCGGCACTTGAAACAATCATGTTCTCAACGTTTTCAGCCAAGAAACCAAGAACGGTAGAAGAAGCGGCGCGAGTTGCCTGATTGGCTTTTTGCTCAATGGACGCCCAATCCAATTTCGGTGCTTTTCCTGAGAAGAAATTTTTATACTTCTCAGCCAGTTCAGGATTTTCTTCAGCCCATTCTTTTTGTGCTGCTTTTTTAGCTTTTACAATTTCTTTTAATTCAGCTTCTCGACGCGCGTACAGCGCTTTTGTTTCTTCAAATATTACAAACGGATTTTCCGGATCTCCGCCCAGGTTTTTAATGGTTTCAGTAATACTGGCTCCAGCTTTGCTGAGTGGCTGTCCGTGTGTGTTCACTTGATTTTCATGAGAGCTGCCGTCAGCTTTTATTGCGCCTTTTCCCATAACTGTTCTACCGATGATAAGAGTCGGTTTTTCAGCTTCCTTTTTGGCTTGTTTGAGTGCAGTCCTGATTTCTGTAACATTATTTCCGTTGATTTCGACTACATTCCAGTTCCAAGCCCGATATTTCATAGCCACGTCTTCGCTCGTAACCGAATCGGTAAAAGTGGAAAGCTGAACGTTGTTAGAGTCGTAAAACATAATCAAATTGTCAAGCCCTAAGTGCCCGGCAATTCGTCCGGCGCCTTGCGAAATTTCTTCTTGAATTCCACCGTCAGAAATAAATGCGTAGATGGTTTGATTCATTAAATCGCCAAAACGGGCTTTTAAGAATTTAGCAGCAATGGCTGCTCCAACGGCAAAAACGTGACCTTGTCCAAGCGGACCGGACGTGTTTTCAACACCGCGGTCAACGTCTAATTCCGGATGCCCGGGTGTAACGCTGTCCCACTGGCGAAATTGTTTCAAATCTTCCATGGAATATTTTCTGGTTAGTGCCAAAACCGAGTAAAGCATCGGCGACATGTGTCCCGGATCCAAGAAAAACCTGTCACGGCATTCCCAGCGTGGGTTTTCAGGATCATATTCTAAAAATTCAGAATACAATACGTTGATAAAATCGGCACCACCCATTGCGCCGCCCGGATGCCCGGATTTTGCGTTTTCTACCATAGCCGCCGCAAGAACGCGGATGTTGTCAGCTGCAAGATTAAGTTCTTTTGTTGAATTCATAGTTATTTGTTTTTTGAATTATTAATTTTCGTGTCTGTTTTCAATTCTAAAATTTATATCCCACCGTGTAGCTGAATCCCCAAATGGGTGATTTTCCTAATCCATACCCGGGTACATACCAAGGCGAGATTTCGCCTTCCTTCGTTTTATTCAGTAATCTTTTGTTTCTTACGTTCCAACCTAAATAAATGTTTTTGTAAAGAGATACACGTGTTCCGGCTACGAATTCGAACCAATATTTTGTGGAAGGAATTGAATTTTCATTAATTATTTCCGAACCGCCCCAGTATGGGTCTTCAATTAATGCGTTGTTAATAGAATAGTTGAAGTTGCTCATTCCAAATCTCAGTCCGCCAAGCACAAAGTTGTGCTTGATAGTGGCTGATGGATGCGGTTTTAGCAGTCTGAAATCTATCCCGATTTTTTGAAACATACCGCTGGTTTTGAAACTAATTTCGTTAATGTTCGTCTTGTCGGCTCCGGCATACCCCATTTCAATCATAGGGAAAAAACGGTTGCTAAGATTTATCATCAGATTTCCCTGATAGGTGTAGGCGTACTTGTTGATGAGTGCGCTTTCTATAAGCGGCGCAACGTCAAATTCTACGAAAAATCCTTGCCAAACTTTAACTTTGACCGTATCTGATTTTTCTACGGTTTTTTTAATCGGTTTCACTTCTTCTTGTGCGTGAATGCTTGACAGCAAGCCCAAAAAGAAAACACTACTTATTATGATGAATCTGAATATTTTCGACATAAATGGTGCCTACGTTTTCTTGATTAATGGAAATGCTGTCAATAAAATTATTGGTAGAAATTACCGTATCAATCTTGTGCGTGCGTATGTAACCGCATTCAAGCGAAAGAAATTCGGTAAAATTCTGATGCTTAATGAGAACCGTATCGATGGTTTCGTTAAATCGCATCATGTATTTGGATTCTTGTGCGAATGAATTTAGCGGTAATTTAACGGAATTTTTGCTTTCTTTTGAATAGAAATACTTATCCAATCCTTCGCCTTTTATCCAAAGGCTATCGATAGCGAGATTTTGTACTACCAGCTGATTTGTTTTGCTGTTGATGCTATCCAGATAAAAATTCATCCCAAGCAATACAGTACGGCTTTTTCGGCACGTGTCATCCGTGTCGCAAGATAGAATTCCGACAGATAAAGCAATGATAAATAATATGTTAAGTCCTGTTTTTTTCATTAAAAAAGTTCATTAACTTCTTCTTTTAATGCCCTCATTGCTGCATTTAGTGCAGTGTCTTCCGGCATGTTATACGCTTCAATGATGATGCTTGCCAGCTTAGTAGCGGGTTCGTCGGCTTTGCATTGCGTAGCAGCCGCGTTGATTAGTTGTATCAGATTTTCACGTGCATCTTCTATCTGTTCCCAAAGCTCTTCGCTGACGTAAATTTGCTGCGAAATATTGTGGTCAAATTCTCGGCGGATATCACTCAAAACCGATGTTTGAAATTGAATGCAGTTCATCGACTCATCGATTTTATTTACCAACATATTGTTTGGATTGATGCGTTCGAGAAGTAATGCCAATCGTTCGTAAGCCCGCATCCGTGTAGGCGTTACGATTTGAAGGTTGGATTTTTTCAATTCCAAATTTCTTCTTTTAGCTTCATTTTTGAAAAAACGATGCATCAGAAAATAGACCAAAATAAGAACCAGAATGGCAGGAATCGTATATTTTAGTAGTTCCATTGAAAAATAATTAAATAAAAGATTTACTAAGAACAAGTCCCCCGATTACGGCTATAATTCCGAGAAAAACGCTGACGGAAATGTAAATTATCGCAGCGACGTTGTGTCCGTTTTGGATAAGCTGCATGTTTTCAAAAGCAAATGCCGAAAATGTAGTAAACCCACCACAGATTCCCGTGATAAGAAACAACTTTAAATTTTCGTTGGAAGTTATGTTGTGAGCTAATAATCCTGCAAAAAATCCAATAAGTAAACTCCCAACAATGTTTACAACCAGCGTACCCATGGGAATGTTGTAAAACTGCCAAACAATATTCAGTTTAGATACCAAATATCGGGCTATGCTCCCGAGAAATCCACCAAACCCTATGAGTAATATTTGTTTCATTTTTTTGATTAAGGAACAGAACTAAGTTTTTCTCTTATATTTTTTTCTCGATATTATAATCATTTCTTTCCGGTGCGTTTCGTGTTATCAATTCGCCTAAAAATCCCGTCAAAAAAAGCAGGGTTCCCAAAATCATTGCAACCAGCGAAAGATAAAAGTAAGGATTGTCTGTCACCAATCGTTCCGGAATGTGCTTGTACAACGCCAAAAGTTTGTTCACGCCTACTGCAACGACTGCAATAAAGCCGAGAATGAACATTAGGCTGCCCCAAAGTCCGAAAAAATGCATCGGTTTTTTGCCAAACTTGGATAGAAACCACAACGTGATTAAATCGAGATAACCATTTACAAATCGATTCATTCCAAATTTTGACTCGCCAAATTCACGCTTGCGGTGTTTCACCACCTTTTCACCAATTCGGGTGAATCCTGCATTTTTTGCCAAATAAGGGATGTAGCGGTGCGTATCGCCAAACACTTCAATGTTTTTCACTACTTCGTTGCGGTAGGCTTTCAGCCCGCAGTTCATGTCGTGCAGGCGTATGCCGGTAACCATACGCGCCGTGGCGTTGTAAAGTTTAGATGGCAGATTCTTGGTCAGTTTCGAGTCGTATCGTTTCCGCTTCCAGCCCGAGACTAAATCGTAATTGTCGTTGACTATCATGCTGTAAAGTTCCGGAATTTCATCCGGACTGTCCTGCAAGTCAGCATCCATCGTAATTACCACGTCGCCAATCGCTTCTTGGAAACCACAATGAAGAGCCGGTGATTTACCGTAGTTATGTCTGAATTTTATTCCACGAATATTATCGGGCGATTTTGTTTGCAATCCTTCAATCACAGCCCAAGAATCGTCCGTACTGCCATCATCCACAAAGATTACTTCGAAGGAAAATTTGTTCTCATTCATTACCCGCTCAATCCACTCGTAAAGTTTGGGTAATGATTCTGCTTCGTTGTATAAAGGGATTACTACTGAAATATTCATTGGATAAAATTAGAGAAATAAGTGTTATTCTGCTTAAATTATTTATAATTAAAGACTTAAAAATCAAACGGAAACCTTTTTCGTTTTACGATTGCAGCAATAATTAAACCAAGAATTAGTGCTAAAAGTATATTTGTCCACGCTGTCATAAGCGTGTAGGATTGTGGATTTGTAATCACTTCCATTGCATCGTACATCTCGCCGGATACAGTAGGTAGAATCTTCTCCATAACTTCCATGCTTTGATTAAACATGTTTTCTAAAAAAGATGTTTTACTATATCTTAGGTAGAAGTATTTTACAAATGCTGAGATGATGGATGCAAAGAAAAATTGAACAATAACAAACAGATATGCACGCCCAAAGCTAATGGCGCCGCCCAATTCCGTATCTCGATAGTGAACGGTGTATCTGTATGTTAAATAAACGATAAGCCCTACAATCAAGTACGTTATCAATCCGAGTGCCGAATTTTCTGTGGTTGTGATTAAAAAGTTTATTGAGAATAAAACTCCTAAAATCAAGCCATTGCGCATAGCTGTATTCATCATGTTTTTCTTCATAAATCTTACTTCTAAAAATAAATTACAAAGTTACAAAAATATAGGAAATAGTGAAACATTGAAACAAGTTTCATTCATCATTCTTAATCTCTTATTCTTTAGCTCTGTTCGCGTACCATTTGCACCATTCAGTAAGTCCGCAGATATCGCATTTTGGCTTCCGAGCCGTACAAGTATATCGTCCATGTAGAATCAGCCAATGATGTGCCTTTGGAATTAGTTTATCCGGAATGTGTTTTACCAGTTCTTTCTCGGTTTGAAGCGGATTTTTCGAGTTTGTAGTGAGCCCCAAGCGTTCCGAAACCCTGAACACATGTGTATCAACCGCCATTGCCGGCAGACCAAATATTACAGAAGCAATCACATTAGCTGTTTTTCTTCCCACTCCGGGCAGTTTTTGTAAATCATCCACGTCGCTTGGAATAATTCCGTTAAAATCGTTAACCAGTTTTTTTGCCATTCCGACTAAATGTTTGGCTTTATTATTTGGGAAAGAGCAGGATTTTATATATTCATAAATCGTTTCAGGCTCGGCACTCGCCATCGCTTCGGCGGTGGGGTAGTCATGAATTAATTTTGGTGTTATCATATTGACTCTCTTGTCTGTGCATTGAGCTGATAAAATAACCGCAACAAGCAAACTGAACGGATCAGAGTAGGTAAGTTCCGTTTCTGCATCAGGTTGATTTTGCTCAAACCAACTGATGATTTTCTCGTATCTTTCTTTTTTTGTCATTAAAGTGAAATTTCAAATGGATTTTTCCCGCTTCTCAAAATGCGGATGTACCCGACAGATTTTTATTTTCTTGCAAATTTAACAAAAAGCGTTTTTATTGCCATTCATTTTTAGTAATTTTGCAATTTAGTTCTGTATTTATTTCTTTATTTACAGTTTTCACGACAAATTTTCATTAAATGGCTAAGAAACCAGTTAAAAATAAAAGGAACCAACGTACTAAGACTTCAAAGCAATCATCCGGAAGTTCGGGTGGATTAGGCGTTATTTCCAAAATTGTTGATTTTTTCAGAGACGAACGAACTCATTTTGTGGTTGGAATTATTCTTGCAATGGTTGTTTTATATGTGTTCATGTCGTTTGTATCCTATTTTTTTACAGGTGCAGCAGATAAAAGCGTATTTGACAACAACACGTTCAAAGAAGCACTTGCCGAACGTTATGAAGTTAAAAACTGGACATCGGTAATGGGAGCCTATCTCTCAGAAACGTTTATAGATAACTTGTTCGGGATTTCTTCTTTTGCCATACTTTTCTTTTTAGTAATTGTTTCGTTGCGATTGATGCGGGTGAAAGTCATGCCGATTTGGGTTGCGTTTTTGCACTCATTTTTTTGGTTGATATGGCTCTCGGTATTGCTCGGTTTTGTTGCCAATCTTTTTCCTGCCATTCAGCCTTCATTTTTTGCTCTCGGTGGCTCTCACGGTAATTACATTGCGGTCGATATTCTAAATTCATTCATCGGAAGGCTTGGCACGGCACTAAGTTTGATTGCCGGATTGATTGTTTACATGGTGTTTGTGTGGGGTGGAACGATTCCATTTTTGAAAAATATTTTTGTTAAAGAAGATTTAAAACATCCAGAAGAAGATGCACCAGTAGCAGTCGGTACTGAAACTGTACCCGAGGAATGGATAGTAGAACCAAAATCAGAAGAAGTCCAAGAAAAAGAGCCGTTACGTAAAACAGCTTCATCCAAGGAATCGGAAGATTCAGAAGATGTAGAATTTGAAGTAAATGTGCCGAAGTCTGATGTTGCGGGGGATAAGACAGGTAAAGATGCTGATTCTAATTCTAATTACAGTGTAGCAAAATTAGGAAAGTATGACCCGACCCTTGACTTGTCTCGTTACCAGCCACCTACGCTAGAACTGCTTAAAAAATACAGTTCAGATACTGATTTGCAAGTAGATGTAACTGAACAAAACGCTAATAAAGATCGGATTATTACAACGCTTCGCAATTTTGGTATTGAGATTAAATCTATAAAAGCAACGGTAGGACCTACGATTACGCTCTACGAAATTGTGCCAAAATCGGGCATACGTATCTCGAAAATTCGAAATTTAGAGTCAGATATAATGCTCAGTCTGGCTGCTACGGGTATTCGTATTATTGCACCGATTCCGGGAAAAGGAACCATTGGTATTGAAGTGCCGAATAAAGAACCTAAAATCGTTTCAATGCGTTCGATAATTGCTTCAAAGAAGTTTGCGGATTCACAATTTATTTTGCCGATTGCCTTTGGAAAGACAATTACAAACGAAATCTTTATAGTTGATTTGACTAAAATGCCTCACTTACTGGTTGCCGGAGCGACCGGACAAGGAAAATCAGTTGGTCTCAATGCGATGATAACTTCTTTGTTGTATAAAAAGCATCCGTCGCATTTGAAATTTGTGCTAATTGACCCGAAAAAAGTAGAATTTAGTATCTACGGGGCTATTGAAAAACATTTTTTGGCAAAACTACCCGATGGAGATGATGCGATTATTACCGACACAACACAGGTGGTTCAAACATTAAATTCACTGTGTATAGAAATGGATGATAGGTATGATTTGTTGAAAAAAGCACATGTCCGAAATATCAGAGAATACAACGAAAAATTTATAAACCGTGAATTAAATCCAGAAAAAGGACACCGATTCTTACCGTATATCGTAGTTATTGTAGATGAATTTGGAGATTTAATTATGACTGCCGGAAAAGAGGTGGAGATGCCGATTGCACGTATTGCTCAGCTTGCCCGCGCAGTGGGAATTCATATGATTATAGCTACACAGCGTCCTTCGGTAAATATTATTACAGGTGTAATCAAAGCTAATTTCCCGGCTCGAATGGCTTTTCGAGTTTCATCCATGATAGACTCGCGGACAATTCTTGATGCTCCGGGTGCAAATCAATTAGTGGGTAGGGGTGATATGCTCTTCTCACAGGGAAATGACTTGACGCGTGTACAGTGCGCATTTGTTGACACGCCGGAAGTGGAGCGGATTGCCCAGTTTATAGGCGATCAACGAGGTTATCCCACTGCGTTTTATCTGCCGGAATATACCGGTGCGGAAGGAGAAGGGGCAGATCCAACTTCTGTGGATATGGCTAAGCGCGATCCGCTTTTTGAAGATGTAGCACGTATGGTTGTAGCTACACAACAAGGCTCTACATCAATGATTCAACGAAAATTTTCTATCGGATATAATCGTGCCGGACGTCTTACTGACCAGCTTGAAGTGGCAGGAATAGTAGGTCCGAGCGAAGGAAGCAAAGCAAGACAAGTATTGGTTCAGACTGAATATGAGTTGGAGCAATTATTGAATGATATTTAATCATTTGTGATTTTAATACTTGACTTCTTGCTGCTTGAATTTTCTGGAAGCTTTCTGTGTGTAAAATCCCTTAATTTTAATTAATTTATGCCGATTAAACACAACTCCCCCTTGAAAAGCAGGGGGAGTTGAGTTAATGGGGATTGGATTGTGATTGTAAAATAATCCCAATTTAATTACTCTAAAGTTATTTATTCAATGCAGCAGGAGCAAAAGCACTTTCAGAAAGGTTTGATCCCAATTGGAAATTATTAATAATCATTTCCGATTTCCGACCGTTTTTATTATTTTCCATCACCATTTTGTAGGCAAAATATTTTCCATTCTTTAGCCTTCTGTAATCACTGATTGTTTGAGTGCGGTGCAATCTGCCTCTTAAATCGTAATATTCAACTTTGTGGCATAGATAGGTTGATTTTTCAATGTAGCTTATCCGTTTGCTGAATCCATCTTCAGCCTGAATAGCAGAAGTTTTTCCTACCGATTGAATTTTCCAGCAATTTCTACCTCCATAATTAACCGAGCCCAAAATAGTGGAATTGTAATTATCCAGATTTGGTTTGCTCATATCGCCATTAGTAAATTCAGAACCCATAAAGTTTTTACTCTTTTCAGAGCTAACAATGCGGCGTACTTTTCTTAATGCTGGCATGTAAATCCACATGTCGTCCGATTTCTTTTCATAATCATGAACTAACAGCGCAGTCCCTTTTACATCAGCCGGAGAAATGAAGCGGATAATCATTTTTGTTACATTACCAAATTGCTTCGATGCGGTGGTAATCTTTCGTACACGATTATTTCCCCTTGCATCGCGGATATTTATGGTAGATATCATTTCCATATTTCCAACTTCAATGGCGTCCATCGATTTTTTGTTGATTTCGTTTGCGCTTTGTGCAAATAAATTTCCTGTAAATAAGGCAACTAATAGTATAGTTGCAAAGATTTTTTTTGATTTCATTTTTATAATTTTTTTTAAGTTCCGACGAAACTAAGTTTGTCGGGATACTGACTTTTATTTTCAGTATTTTAAGGTTGATAAGTTAAATAATATAATTAAAATTTTGATTTGTAATTTGTTGTTGTTTTAATCTTCTCTTTCTAAAAATTTAGGTTTCAATGTGATACACAATGCAGGAATAAAAACCAGAGCAGATATCAGACATAGGAACAAAGAAATGATTATGAGAAATGCAAATGACCGAATGAGTGGAAACGCAGAAATAAACAGTACTGCAAATCCAATCATAACCGAAAAAGCATTAATACTAATTCCACGCCCAATGGTGATAAGCGTGTTTTTCACACTTGTCGCATAATCTTTCCCTTCTGCCAGTTCCCACTTAATTCTCCAAAATATGTGTATCGTAAAGTCAACTCCAAGACCGATGGAAATAGATGAGAGTAAGGCAGTTACAATGTTTAGTTCCAAGCCAAGCCATCCCATTAATCCAAAGGTACAGAATACAGCAAAAACGAGCGGTAAGCTACCCAAAAGTCCTGCTGTAAAGCTTCTGAAAATAATGGAAAGCAGAATGATAATAGCGATAAACGCGAAAATCAAGGAATAATTTTGCCCTTTCAATATCGATTCACTCATCTCTTTTTCTATCAAGCTGTATCCGGCAATGGTTACATCATTAGCATAATCGCCCAGTTTTACTTTTATATCATCTATAAGTTGGTTGATTTCGGCAATGTTATTAGCTTTAAATTGGATGTTTACCAATGTGTTAGTATAATCAAAATCTACAAATTGCTCAATGTCTTCCGGGTCACTGCTCATACTGTACAATTCTAAATATTGTGCAATTCCTTCGCGCGATTCAGGAATTTTTCCAAATTCAGGACTTGTAGAATCGTTCATCGCTTTGCTGATTTCACGAACTACCGTAGCAATCGAAGTTACGTTTCCCACGTTATCCAAGCTTTCAAACTCTTGTTCCAACTCGTTCAACTTGTTCATTAATTTCGGCTCCTTCACATCGCCTTCAATCATAAGATTTATCATCTTACTTCCGCCAAAATTTTCATCAACAATATCAATTCCTTTGTTAAACGAATGGTTCTTTGGAAGCACGGTGTTGGCATCAGGAGCTACTTTGAAGAACATAAGTCCCAATGTACACAGGACAAAGAATACAATAAATCCTGTCAGAACCCCTTTAGGATTCTTATTCACTAAATTTCCTGTTCCGTGTAATAGCTTGGAGAAGAAACCATTGGAATCTTCGGATAAATCTTTATGCGGTTTCCCTTTTTTCATCATGGACATAACCGCCGGAATAAACATTAAACTCACAACCAACGCAAATGCAATGGCAATACCGGCTACCACACCCATTTGACGTGCCGGAAGTAACAGATGTGCCACCAGTCCAAGAATTCCGACTATGGTGGTTAAACCACAGAAAAGTACGGGTTTGGTCAAATAATTGACAGAGTGTTGTACAATTCTATACATGCCTAAATGCGGTTGGTTGGCGTTTAAATCTTGATATCGAGCTATGAAATAGACACCGTAATTATTGGCGATTGCAATCATCATTATAGGGATGAGTATTCCGATAATGCCCAATTGCCACCCGAAAAGTGGAATCATGCCGAGTGCCACAATGATCGAAAATACAACCACGGAGAAGGGAAGTAGAACAGCTCTTATTTCTTTGAAAGAAATCAGCAACATAAAAAACATCAGAATGAGTCCTACCGGTAGCAGAATCATTAAGTCGTGGCTTATTTTATTGTTTGCATCCTCGCGCAGATAGGGTTGTCCGGTAATCTCCACCTCTTCCGGGCCGGGGTAAAGGCTCAATGTTTCCTTCAGGTTTCCCATCAGTTCATCATCGGGCAAAGTTTTATCAGAATTTAAAATAATCAGCGCATATTTGAAGTCTTCGGATACAACTAACTTGTATGCAAGGTCATTTTTTTTAATCTCTTCGCGTAAAAATTCCCGTTCCTCATCTGTTTGGGGTATTACTTGAATTATCGGGTCCACAATCATTGCTCCCTCTTCCGAACGGATGTTTTTTGCCTCAAAAAGAGAAAAAACATTCTTATAGTTCAATTCTTGAGCAAATGCGTCTGATAGATCCTGAATGCGTTCCAGGGTGGATGTAGCCAAAACATCATCAGCTTTTATGGTGATTAAAATCGGCTCACTTTCTCCAAAAACTTCATGAATAAATTTTGTGTTTTTTCTTGAATTTATTTGTTCTGGAAGATAAGTTTCCAAGTCGGAATTGATTTCTACCTTGAAAAGTAATAGACCCGAAATAATTACCGTTAACACAGTTGCAATAATTATCCACCAGCGGTAACGGATAACAAACATCGATTTTTTCATTTTCTAATCTAGTTCTATAAGTTTAAAAAGTTGCTTTTAGCTCGAGAAACGCACCGTTCATGATTTTTGATGCATATCCAAACATCGTTTTATCTTCTCCTTTCATATAATTACCTCCGATGGCTGTTGCCAACGAGTCATTAATTTTCCAGGTCAATTTTGGACGTATTAGCGATTCTTTTGATGTGAAATTATGAAAAGCGGTCAGCTCAGCATTCCAAGCATCATACCCAAATGATTTGGTTAAAGTAAGCGATGCCGCATGATTTGTTTTTTCCTGCTGGTTGAAAATTTTTCGGTTGAAAAGTCGGTTTTCATAATCAATCATTTGTCCGGCGTACTCCATTTGCGCCATCGGATTTGTCGGGTCAGCGAGAACAGGAACTGTCAGTTCTTTGAAATCCGAAACTGCTTTCCCGATGTATTGAGCGATTATTGTGAAACCACTGAAATTTGTTTCTAATCCACCTACATAGCTAAAATCAGAAGCTGGAATGTACATCTTGTTATCCGGATTATCTGTTATATTATATGCCATTTCACCTCGAATAATGAAGTTTTGTATAGGTATAGCAAAGTCAGCGCCTATCGTTTGTTTCCGATAAGCTGCGGCAACGTTTGTTAGAATTGGGTTACCTGTTGAAAAATCTACATCTTGCACATCAAATCCGTGATACGGGTCGTAGCCGTTGAAGTAGGAGAGTGACCAACCGATTTGGGGCAAATCAAAATTTACCCGACCGGCAAGAGCACCGTTTTTCAATTTCTTTTCAGGATATACGCCTGGACCGAAAGTCACATTCGGGCCCATGTCAAATAAATCATAACGGTAGTTGGATGGTATATAAAAAGGTATTCCGATTAGCTCAATATCAATAAATTGAGATGCTCTGATTTTGCTTCTCAACATGAAGTTAGAAAGTTTCTGGTCATCGGGATCGGCTGTCAGGAAGAAATAATCGTTTGGAGTAATGTTGTTTGTTGGATTAAATCCGTCGGTACGTCCCCAGCTAACAATCTGGTTACCAAGCATCACGCTGAAAATGTCGTCAGAGTATCCTGCGTAAAGCTCTTTGAATTGCACGTGCTGTTCATTTTGATTAAAAAACACGCCGGTACGGAATCGGATGTCCGAATTTAAAAGCGTTTTCCCTTTTGTCAGATTTGTTTGTAAAGCAAATTCGGCAAAAGTCGTCGCCAAATCGTACGTTTTTCCGCCCCCGAATACAGATCCGCGAGTGTATCCATTCATACTGATGGGAGAAGTACCTTCTCCATTATCTGTAGAAACTGAATCAAGTGCCGACTCAAAAAGGCTTTGGGAGAATAAATGGCTTACAGATAAGCAAGCTACAAAAAAGATGGATGCAAATCGTTTCATAAATATAAATTTAAAATTTTTCCATACAAATATATGCAAAAATGAGACAAAAAACAATCAATGGGGTGTTGCTTTTTAAATTTGGAGATAAAATTGTTGTACGAATTTTTAAAATCGAACTCTAGATGTTGAAAAGAGAATATTTTTAAAATTTAAAGTTAAATTTATTTTTCGCATAGAAAATTGATTGTTAGACCAAAAGGAATTTTTTTTGGCAATAAAAATTTATTCAGAAGAACTATAAAATAATTGTTACCCAATATTTCAAGTTTTTCATTTAACTTTGTAAATTATAAAATTAAATGAAAATAGATTGATTATGAAAATCGGAATTCTTTCATCGGGCGGTGACTGCCCGGGTATAAACGCTACCATTCGTGGAGTAGGTAAAACAGCAATTAATAGATATGGAATGGATGTGATAGGCATCCACAATGGTTTTTCGGGTTTGCTTCATAAAGACATTTCCACGCTTACGGATGCATCTTTATCGGGTATTCTTACGTTGGGTGGAACAATTTTAGGAACTGCTCGTGAGAAAGAATTTCGAAAAATTCTTAAATCTCCCGATAGGAGTGATAGGGATAAAATAAAAACAGCATACAAAGAGTTGGAGCTGGATTGCCTTGTATGTATTGGAGGAAATGGTACACAACGTACAACTTGGCAACTATCTGAGTTAGGCTTGAATGTGGTGGGCATCCCCAAAACTATCGATAACGATGTTTACGGAACGGATATTACCTTTGGTTTTCAATCGGCTGTAGATATTGCTACTGATGCGATAGATAGATTACATTCTACCGCCAGTTCGCATCAGCGAGTTATGGTGATTGAGTTGATGGGGCACCACGCCGGATGGATAACGCTTTATGCAGGAATGGCCGGTGGGGCAGATGTTATTTTGCTTCCGGAGTTGGGTTACGATATGAAAGTTATTGTGGATGTATTAAATAAACGGAAGAAAAGTGGGAAAGCATATTCGATAGTTGCTGTGGCTGAGGGGATTGAGGTGAAAGGTGGAACAGGTGGGCATCATCCGGCAACTTATTTTGCACGTGAAATTGAAAGATTGACAGGAATAGAAACTCGTGAAACCGTTCTTGGATATATTCAGCGTGGTGGATCGCCTTCACCTTCCGACAGAAATTTGGGAACATTGATGGGTGGACACGCTGTTAAGCTTATTCACAATAAACGTTTTGGCAGGATGGTTTCTATTAAAGGAATTGATAAGATAACAGATGTGCCGTTGGAAGAAGTGGCCGATAAACTCAGACTTGTTACTCGGGATCATATCATGGTGAAACAGGGTAAAAGATTAGGAATTTCTTTCGGAAAATAAAAAAAGGGGCATTCAAGATTTTTTGAATGCCCTTAAATTAGTTTTTCATTATAGCAAATACAGTTCACTGATGGATTTGTGTTCTTGAACACGTCGAATAGTCTCAGCAAACATATCAGCTATACTCAACACTTTAACTTTCGGACACTTACTGCGATCGTAGGGAATGGAATCGGTGAAAACAATCTCAGTCAGTGCTGAATTCATTACATTTTGTGCTGCATTGCCTGACATTATCCCGTGTGATACCATGGCTCTTACACTTTTTGCACCCTTTTCCTTCATAAGGTTTGAAGCTTTACAAAGTGTGCCTGCAGTATCGGCCATATCATCAACAATGACTACATTTTTACCTTCCACATCGCCAATTATTCGCATTTCGCCAACAACATTCGCTTTTTCACGAGTTTTGTGACAGAGAACCATTGGAACTTCTAAGTGCTTGGAGTAAGAACTTGCTCTTTTTGAGCCACCAACGTCAGGTGACGCAATTACTAAATTGTCCAATTTGAGCGCTTTAAGGTAAGGAATAAAAATGGTAGATGCATATAAATGATCAAGCGGAATATTGAAAAAACCTTGAATCTGATCGGCATGCAAATCCATTGTGATTACCCTATCAACGCCTGCTACTGTAAGCATATCGGCAACTAATTTTGCTCCGATAGACACACGCGGCTTGTCTTTCCTATCTTGCCTTGCCCATCCGAAATAAGGAATTACGGCAATAACCTTGTAAGCTGATGCACGTTTGGCGGCGTCAATCATCAGCAAAAGCTCCATTAAATTATCAGAATTCGGGAATGTGGATTGGACAAGGTAAATGTATTGTCCGCGGATAGATTCTTCATAGGAAACGGCAAATTCACCATCGGAAAAGTGTTCAATGTTCATTCGCCCAAGTGGCCAGTTTAAACTCTCACAAATTTTTTCTGCTAAATCGCGATTTTTTGTACCAGAAAATACTTTAAATAAAGTAGCTGCATCTGACATAATTTTCGTAAAAATTAAGGGGTGATAAATTTTCTACAAAAGTACTGAAAATAATGTGAATTTTAAATTAAATAATTTGATTATTGTTAATAAATAAACTATTGTAAGTTCAATTAGTAAATGCAACACAAAATAAAAGCATTCTGGCGTGGCATGCCCGCCAAAATTAGGTCAAAAATCTTACTTTTGTGTTGTTATGAAAAAGAAAAAACATTTAACCCGAGAACAAAGGTACACAATTTCTGTGTTATTCAAGCAAGGCTACAGTCAAAGTTTTATTGCCAAGACAATAGGTAAGGACAGATCAGTAATCTCACGTGAAATTAAACGAAACAGCTCTGATAAACGGGGTGTTTACAATTACAAGACAGCTCAGAGGAAAGCCGATTTTCGTAAACAGCGTTTCCATCGAAGACGTACCTTTACAAGGCAAAAACGAGAATTTATCGAAGAGCATTTAAAGAAAAAGTGGTCGCCCGAGCAAATAGTCGGCTATTGCAAGAAAAATAACATAGATATGGTTTCTCACGAAACTATATTTCAGTATATTCAGGAAGACAAAGCTTTGGGGCGGGACGTTTATAAACATTTGCGTTATAGGTTAAAACATTGGAAACGACCGACAGGAAGTGAACCGACGATTATTAAGGATAAGATAATCATAGAACTGCGACCTGATATAGTTGATGAGAAAGCACGTTTGGGAGACAGGTAAGTAGGCGCCATTGTCGGTAAAGAAAGCGATGCAGGACATCAAACAAGTACAATATGAATTAAATAAAAGACTGAGAAAAAACTAAATTTTGATACCCCCCAAAAGATATTTTTTCATCTTTGCATAATAATGTTGCATTTAGTACTTAAATCTACGCTTATTATACAGAAAGTATATTTTTGAAGAAAATTAAAGTTTTATATGTTTGACAATTATTTGAAAATTAAAAAACCAGAGAATCACAAAATGGGTGTTACTCTCTGGTTTTCAATGTAGCGAGACCGAGAATTGAACTCGGGACCTCGTGATTATGAATCACGCGCTCTAACCATCTGAGCTATCTCGCCATTCTTTTCAAAAATTTGTGGGTGCAAAGATAGACAATTAAATAAATTTCACAAAATTTTCATAGGCAAATTTACATTTTTGTGATTTTTGTAAGTTCAATTAGTAAATGTAACACAAAGTAAAAGTATTCTGGAAGGACGCTTTATAAACATCTGCGTCATAAAGTTGAAACATCGGAAACGACCGATAGGAAGTGAATCGACGATTATAAAGGATAAGATAAGCATAGAACTGCGACCCGATATAGTTGATAAGAGAGCACGTCTGGAAGACTGGGAAGTGGAACCATTGTTGGTAAAGAAAACAAAGGAGGATATTGATTATTGTTGAACGAAAAACCGGCTTTTTGATTGCCGAGAAACTCGAACAGGGAAGAAAAGCCAAGTCACCGGCACGTGAATTAGTCAGACTATTACTCCCGTTCAAAGATGTAGTGCACATCATAACGGCAGACAACGGTTCCGAATTTGCTGAACGTAAATATATCGCACGAATTTTTGACACTGAGTTTTACTTTGCCCACTCGTATGCTTCATGGGAAAGAGGTTTGAATGAATATACCAATAAATTGATTAGACAATAAATACCTAAAAAGAATCTTTGGATACATATAATAAGCAGGACATCAAATAAGTACAATATGAATTAAACAAAAGACCAAGGAAAAAACTAAATTTTGATACCCCCCAAAAACTATTTTTTGCATCTTTGTGTAATAATGTTGCATTTAGTGCTTGCATCTACGGAAATACAATTTTTTTGTAAAAAACACAAATATTTTTTTTAATTAAAAAATTAGATTATCTTTGCAGTCCTTTTGAAATAATTGCGGGGTGTAGCGCAGTCCGGTTAGCGCACCTGCTTTGGGAGCAGGTGGTCGTGAGTTCGAATCCCACCACCCCGACAATGTTTAATGGATTAGTAAAAAGATAGTTACATAGGACTATCTTTTTTTTACTATCGTTAAATTAAATAAGTAGTTTAAACAAATGGTCTTTTAGTAATAGAGAATAATTGTTTTTCTTTTTTATCACTTCTATATCTTCACTTGTAATATCACGGTAGAAAGGGTCAGTTATTTTATCTTTTGCGGGCAAATTTATCCAAAGTTGGCATCCTAATATTCTTTCCGATTCTTGTGGCATTTCTTAATGAATAATTCTCAAGTCGGCAGTCATCCATTGACATGCCAAGCTTCCAATAGTTCTACGATTTTCAAGGTTGTTGGTATGTGTAATTTCACCTTTCAGCAGATACGTTACCGTTTCAATTCCACGATGCGGATGCCAGGGAAAGCTTTTGATATAATCTCATTCGAATCAGTCGAGTTAAATTCATTTAGCATCAAAAACGGATTAAATTTCGAAGATTTCTTAATCCTAAAATTCTTCCTAATCAAATACCTGCCCCGTCAACGGTCTTTTGTCCACGAATAATCTGTGTTACTTTTTGTTGCGCCATAGTTTTCTATTGTTTTTCTTGCAGTTTTTTTAACAGATATTTAGACTCATTTTTGTTTTTGTGAAATAGAACAACAAGTCGTATTTTTGCATGATTAACGATTGTTCACTTCTATCTCATCAGACGGTGGACAAGTTTCAAATTTCAAAAATAATGGCAGGAATTTATATACACATTCCTTATTGCAAAACAAAGTGCATCTATTGCGATTTTTATTCGATTACGAATTTATCACGAAAGGATGAACTGGTGCGTGCTGTGCTTCAAGAAATTAATGAGAGAAAAGGATATTTGGATGAAGTTGTCTCTACAATTTATTTCGGTGGGGGGACACCTTCCGTACTCAAGACCGTTGATATAAATTCAATTCTGCAAGTTATTTATACAAATTTTGATGTAGATAATGATGCTGAAATTACTCTGGAAGCAAATCCGGATGATTTGACCTTGGATTATTTAAAAACCTTGAGAAACATCGGCATAAACCGCTTAAGCATAGGCATTCAAAGTTTTGACGACAAGCAACTGAGAGCCATCAATCGGCGCCATACTGCCGAAACGGCTTTGCTTTCAGTAAAGTTAGCGCAAAAAGCTGGTTTTGAGAACATCAGCATTGACCTGATTTTCGGACTTCCGGGTCAAAATCTCGAATCTTGGAAAAAACAGTTAAACAAGGCAATGACGTTAAATGTTCAGCACATATCTGCTTACGGGTTGATATATGAAGAAAACACCCCACTTTGGAAGCAAATGAAAGCCGGAAAAACAGCTCCCGCAGATGATGAACTCTCTGTGGAAATGTATGACTATCTGATGAAAATATGTGCTAAAAACGGTTTTGAACAATATGAAATATCCAATTTTTCAAAACCCGGATTTCGCTCAAAACACAACTCATCTTATTGGACACAAACACCTTACATCGGAATTGGCCCGTCGGCACATTCGTACAACATCCATTCACGCCAATGGAACATCTCATCTGTAGAAAATTATTGTCGAAACATTACAAACGGAAAAAGTTACTTCGAGAAAGAAATCCTTTCAGAAAAAGATAAATACAACGACTTCGTAATGGTTTCGCTAAGAACAATTGAAGGAATAAATCTTGATGCAGTCAAGAATCAATTTGGCGAAAAAATGCATGATTACTGCATTCAATCAGCAGCTAAATACATTGAAAATCACAAATTGCACATAACCAACAACTTCCTTCGTTTAACTTCCGAAGGCATCCTAATTTCAGATAAAATCATCGTTGATTTGATGTATGTGTAAAACCTTTCCCTCAAGCAAAAACAAACCCAGCCAACAACTATTAAGAACAGCCAACTGGGTTTTCGAAGGTAAAATAGTTTCTATTATTTTTTATTTTTTCTCATCTGATGCTTGACATAAAAATGTCCAATTGTAAACGTCGGGATAACGTCTATAAACGGCGCGGCTTCTTCTACCATCGCAATCAAACCACCAATTTTACCGGTCATTCCGCCAAACGATTTCATAAAAATAAATCCGGAAATAGGCGCCCACACCACGTCAAACGTCTCACCAATGCCTGGAAACATGTAGCTCGCCATTCCCACGGCATCCATTAAAATGCAAAACGGAAGCGAAGGCACAGTCAGTTCTTTTTCCGCTTGCTGAGCTCTTGGTTCCGTATCAAGAACAGCATTGTAAGTTTTTTCAGAATTGTTCATTTAACAAAAGTTTAATGGTTAAAAATGATTTTGGATTGAACATCATTCATAATTCATAAACCGTGCCGAGTTTAGTTAAACTTATAATTAAACTTACATAATTTGATTTTACAAAAATGTAATCAAATTTTAAATGAACCTTTGCTGAATTTTAGTTAACTTTGTAGCTTAATATATAATTATACAAAAATAACTATGAATTTCGATTTAAGTTCAAAAATTACGTTGGAACGAATTCCACGGCGTTATTATCGTCCTGAGAATGTTTTAGAAGCAACTCGGCAATCTCGATTTGAAAAAATGAAGGCTGACATTTATGAAACCGAAGAAGAAGGTTCGAAGGCCGTTGCAAAAGAAATTGCTGCATTGATTCTTTCCAAGCAAAAAGCAAAAGCTCATTGTGTGTTAGGGCTTTCCGGTGGTTCTTCGCCTCTCAGAGTTTATCAAGAGCTTGTTCGTATGCACCGCGAAGAAGGATTATCCTTCAAAAATGTGTTTGTTTTTAATGTGACAGAATTTTATCCGTTGAAAAAGAATGAACACTCAAACTCGAAACTACTTCGGGAATATCTCATAGACAAGGTAGACTTGCCGAAGAAGAATTTTTTCACTTTTGAAAATGTAAAAGTAGATAAAGTTGTTGAGTTTGCTGATGACTATGAACAGGAAATAGAAAAATTAGGCGGTTTGGACTATGTACTTGTATCGGTTGGAAAAGTAGGAAACATCGCTTATAATGAGCCGGGGTCACAACCAAGTTCTACAACACGCCTTATGCTTCTTGATGATCAGTCAAGAGCAGATTTACAGCAGTTTTACGTATCAGCTGAAGATGTGCCTGTGAGTGCTCTTACCATGGGGTTGTCAACAATTATTTCAGCTAAGAGAGTGACGTTGGTGGTTTGGGGTGAAGCCAAGTCGACTATTGTGAGTCAAATTATTGAGAAGAAAGCTTGCGATGCAGTACCGGCATCATTTTTGCAACTTCACAAAAATGCTCATGTTGTTTTAGATTTGACGTCTGCTCAACACCTTACTCGAATCAGCCATCCTTGGTTAGTTGGTTCATGCGATTGGACCGACACATTAATTCGCAGGGCGATTGTGTGGCTTTGTCAAGTTACAGGAAAGCCGATTTTAAAACTTACCAATAAAGATTATAATCAGAATGGCCTCAATGAGCTGCTTGCTCTTTACGGCTCTGCGTATAATGTTAATATTAAAATATTCAATGATTTACAACATACCATTACAGGTTGGCCCGGCGGAAAGCCTAATGCTGATGATAGTAATCGTCCTGAACGTGCTCTCCCATACCCCAAACGGATTATTATTTTCAGTCCGCATCCTGATGATGACGTGATTTCGATGGGGGGAACTTTTCAGCGATTAGTGGAGCAAGGTCATGACGTACATGTAGCCTACCAAACGTCAGGGAATATTGCTGTTGGAGATGATGAAGCCATCCGTTACATTGCTCTGATGGCAAATGTATTAGAACGTTTTGACCCGTCAGATGGAAAGTTGAAAGAAAAGTATCTTGATATGTATCGATTCTTGACTGAAGAAAAACAAAAAGGCGATATTGATACAGAAGATGTCCGTTATTTGAAAGGACGAATTAGACGGGAAGAAGCTCGTGCGGCATGTAGGTATAATTCTGTTCCGGCAGAAAATGTGCATCATTTAGATTTACCTTTTTATGAAACAGGAACAATCAAAAAAGGTAAATTGACAGAAAAGGATGTGAAAATAATTATGGATTTATTGCAAGCCATCAAACCGCATCAAATATTTGTTGCCGGTGACTTAGCCGATCCTCATGGAACGCACAAAGTGTGTTTGAATGCATTCTTGGCAGCATTTCATGAATTACTCAATGAAGAATGGATGAAAGATTGTCGTGTGTGGATGTACCGCGGAGCTTGGGCCGAGTGGGAAATAGACCATATTGAAATGGCTGTTCCAATTAGTCCGGAAGAGCTTCGTCGTAAGCGTAATTCAATTTTAAAACACCAGTCACAGATGGAGAGCGCTCCTTTCTTAGGTGACGATGAACGCCTGTTTTGGCAACGAGCCGAAGATCGAAACCAAGCGACAGCAAAACTGTATAGTGATTTAGGACTAGCATCATACGAAGCCATTGAAGCTTTTGTTGAATATAAGAAATAGATAATTCAAATTACGTTATAAAACAAAAAACCGTCAGGAAAACTTGACGGTTTTTTTATTTTGTTTGTTAAAAAGTTTACCAAAATTTAATTCCTAATCCCGGAATACCATTTCCTGGATCAGTACCTAAAAATAGTGCAGCCATAGTACCTGAAGCATACATAGAGCTAACACCTGCATCATAGAGAGTTAGCGAACCAACTGTTTTTCCTGTATATTTGAAACGTTCTTCAATGTATTGAGTCGCTTTTTCTCTGTTGTTAGGAGTGTCTTGAAGGTAAGCATAAGTTGCTACTAATTTATTACTGTCATCCAGTTCAAAAATGATTTTATCAACTCCGTTTACCGCATCAGGAGTACGTGTATACACCAAAAGCTTATCGGTAGATTGGTCATTATCCATAGTACCAACCCCTAAGCTAGTAAGGGTAGTTTTACTTTCTCCTTTTTTGAAATGTGGAACTCCAAAAATTGCAGTTCGAGGTGTTACTGAAATTTTACAAGTAGCTGTCAATAATATTTTTTTGTCTTTATCGCCACTTTTGTATCCTTTCAAATAAATGATAGCATCACCCACTCTTAAAGCTTGCGCTTCACCAAGTCCACCTTGCCCTGCTCTTACAGAAACAATTGAATCGGCGCTTGATGACCATTCATAAGTTAAAGATTCTGCTTGACCCGGTTCATATTTTGGGGTTAATGACAGTTTAGTTCCATAAGTCATATTAGCTGTTGCTGGGTCTAGCTTTACACTTCCGAGAGGTTCTTCTTTTTTACAAGAACTGAAAATTACACCTAAAAGGAGTAATGGTAAAATTAACTTTTTCATTATTTATTATTTTTTTAATGTTATTGTTTTTGACTAAATATTATCTCTACAAAAAATAAGCCATTATTTAAATATTCAGCTTTCTTTTGAAATAAAATCATAAAAATTTTCACAACTATCTTCAAGCAAATCGATTACGTATTCGAAATCTTCAGCATCTCCGTAGTAAGGATCAGGAATTATGTCTGAATCAAATTGAGTTAAAAAATCACGCATACGGAGAATTTTGTTGCGATGTTCATCTGATGTTGCTAAGTTGTTCAGTTCCCGAATATTTTGCTCGTCCATTCCGACAATGTAGTCAAATTTATTGAAATCATTTTTTTGTACTTGTCGTGCTCTGTGGGTGATGGTGTAGCCACGCTTTTCAGCGTGCGAACGCATACGCGGGTCGGCTTTGTTGCCCGTGTGCCAGTCGCCAAGACCAGCAGAATCAATCTCAAATTTATCCGCAGCTCCTTTGTCTTCAACTATTTTTTCAAAAATTGTTTGAGCCATTGGCGAACGGCAGATATTTCCCAAGCAAACAAATAGAACAGATTTTTCTTGCATTATAATTCAATTTTAAATTAATATTTCTCAAAAATTTTGTTGGGTTAAAAAACATATTGGTATTTTAAGGTAAATTATCGGTCGGTGTTTTTCTGTCAAAAACATCTAAAATCCAAGGTTTTAATATGTCCAATCTTGCTGATTGGTTAAATGGTGTACCGCTTATTGCAAACTGCTCACCACTAAATAGACAAAATATGCAACACACCCATTAATTTGTCGTCAAGCGGTTTGTCATGCTTAATTGCTTTTGTAAACGGTACGTGGACTATTTCATTATCTACAATTCCAATCATAATATTACGCTGTTCATCAAGCAATGCATCAATGGCTGCTACTCCCATTCGGCTGGCTAAAATGCGATCGTACGCCGTAGGGGAGCCTCCACGCTGAATGTGTCCGAGTATTGTAACCCGTACATCATATTCAGGATATTCTATGCGCATCCGTTCGGCAAGGCCGTTGGCACCACCGGTAATTTCACTTTCTGCAACAATTACTATGCTGCTGTTTTTAGACTTGCGGAATCCGTTTTTAATTAGCTCAGCAAGTTGGTCAACTTTTGTTTCTAATTCTGGCACAATGGCTGCTTCAGCGCCAGAAGCAACAGCACTATTCAATGCAAGGAATCCGGCATCACGTCCCATAACTTCAATAAAAAACAGACGTTCGTGTGAAGATGCTGTGTCGCGAATTTTGTCTACGGCTTGCGTGATAGTGTTTAGTGCCGTATCATAGCCTAATGTGGCATCTGTACCGAATAAATCGTTGTCAATTGTTCCTGGAATTCCTACGATTGGAATGTTAAACTCTTGGGCGAAAATTCGAGCTCCGGTGAAAGAGCCATCGCCTCCAATTACAATTAAAGCTTCTATTTCCTCTTCTTTCATTCGTTCGTAGGCAATCTTTCTTCCTTCGGAGGATCTGAACTCATCACAGCGGGCTGTTTTCAGGATTGTACCTCCTTTTTGTATTATATTACTTACGTTTTGAGTTTGAAATTCTTTAATCTCTCCTGTTATCAGCCCTCTGAACCCACGATAAATGGCTTTTACACGAATTCCATTAAAAATAGCAGTCCTCGTTACTGAACGAATGGCTGCATTCATTCCGGGAGCATCACCTCCGGAGGTTAAAATACCGATGCAATTAATTTTGTACTCCATTTTTGTATATATATGCTATTTTTTCTCTAATTGTTCGATTTTGTCAGCTACAGCTTCCATCAGCCATCTCGGAGTAGATGTGGCTCCACAGATACCGATTTTTTTTGTCAAATCCAACTTTAAATCATCTACTTCGTTAGGTTTGGTGATAAAATAAGTATTTGGATTGATGTTTTTGCTGTGTGCATATAGTGCTTTTCCGTTAGAACTTTTCTTTCCGCTAACAAAAAGCACAATGTCATTTTTCTTTGCAAAGGTAGCTATATTTGGCATTCTGTTTGCTACTTGACGGCAAATTGTGTCAAAGTATTCAAAAACTGCGTCAGGAGCCATTTTTTCTGAAATACTTTTTACAAGTTTGTTAAATCCATCAAGTGGTTTTGTTGTTTGAGAAAAAAGTTTGATGTTTTTAGTAAAATCTATTTTGTGTAAATCAGCTTCACTTTCAATGACGATAGCATTTTCATCCACCTGACCGAGCAGTCCGATTACTTCGGCGTGGCCGACTTTTCCGTAAATTACAATTTGACTGTCTTGATTCCCTGTTGTCCCGGTTTTTTCAGTTTCATAGGCAGATTTTATCCTTTTCTGCAATCGAAGGACAACAGGACATGAGGCGTCAATCAGTTCAATGTTATTTTGACGAGCTATTTTATATGTAGATGGTGGTTCGCCGTGTGCACGCAACAGCACTTTTACGTTTCGTAATTTTTTGAACTCTTCATGCGAAATGGTTATCAAACCCAAGTCGGTTAACCGTTGAACTTCTTGTCCGTTGTGAACTATATCGCCTAAACAATACAACGGCTCACCTTTAGCTAATTCTTCTTCAGCTTTGGAGATGGCTTTTATTACTCCGAAACAGAAACCTGATTTTTGATCAATTTCAATATCTGCCATAAATTTTGTCGTTTTGTGATGTTAATTTCGATAGAGAAAACTTACATCTTCAAATTTGAATTAAAACGCTTTTTCACGAAATAAAGTTCGTAAGAGTTCGTTTTGTTCTTCAATGTTAAGGTGTGAATTGTCTATTTCTATAGCATCTTCGGCTTTTCGCAAAGGGCTTTCTTTGCGGTTGGAATCCCGTTCGTCGCGCTCGCGGATATTTGCCAATACTTCTTCAAAATTTACTTTTTCACCTTTGGCAATTAATTCGTCATAACGCCTTTGAGCACGTATTTTTGGTGAGCTGGTTAGGAATATCTTCAACTCTGCATTTGGGAAAACGACCGTACCGATATCGCGTCCGTCCATTACGATTCCTTTTTCGACTCCCATCGCTTGTTGCTGACGGACCAGCTCTTCACGCACAAACCCGATAGTGCTGATCCGACTGGCTCCGTTTCCAACTTCCAGCGAACGGATTTCTTTCTCCACGTTTTCGCCGTTCAAGTATGTGTCCTGCGTTCCTTCGTCATTGGTTTGGAAATTTATTTTGATGTTTCTGATGTGCCTTTTTAGTTCAACTTCGTCTATGTAATCGTCGGTCATCCAACCGTTTTTGATTGCAAATAAAGCCACGGCACGATACATTGCGCCAGTATCAACATAGATGTATCCGACATGTTTTGCCAAATCTTTTGCCATCGTGCTTTTCCCGCAAGACGACAAACCGTCAATAGCAACAATTATTTTTTTCATAATAAATCCTTGTTTTTTCAGCGTGTAAAATTAATAAAAAAATGCGGTTCAATAAAAGTTTATTTTACAAAGAGAATGAGATGAAAATTAATCGTGAGAAATTTATTCATGTAGAGTAAAATAGCTATTTTTGTACAAAATGATATTAGAAATTATCCTAAAATTATGTATCGAATAGAAATTTGTGCAAATTCTGTTGCCAGTTGTGTGGAAGCCCAAAAGGGTGGGGCATATCGTGTAGAACTTTGCGCTGCCATTCCCGAGGGAGGAACTACTCCTTCATACGGCGAAATAGTAACAGCCCGAGAATTGCTCGACATAAAACTGAACGTTATTATCCGTCCACGTGGCGGGGATTTTCTCTATTCTGATGTGGAGATACGTACAATGTTGAAAGATATTGAAATGTGTCGGAAAGTTGGCGTTGATGGTGTTGTGTTTGGGTGTTTAACCGCCGATGGCAGAATTGATATGGAAAAAAACGCGTTGCTGCTCAATGCCGCGAAAGGGATGAATAAGACTTTTCATAGAGCTTTTGACCGCTGCAAAGATCCGCTTCAAAGCTTGGAAAAAATCATCTCGTTGGGCTTTGACACTCTTCTTACTTCGGGTGGGAAATCAAAAGCTGAGCAGGGGATTGACTTACTGAAAGAATTAGTTGAAAAAGCCGACAATAGAATAATTATCATGCCCGGAAGTGGTATCAATGAAGAGAATATCGGTAAAATAGCTCGTGAATCGGGAGCAGAAGAGTTTCATTTATCTGCACGTCAGCCGGTTGAAAGCAAAATGAAATTTAGAAACTCAGATTTCGCTATGGGCGGAAAAAATGTTTCGATTAATGAATACAGCACGTTAATCACGAGTGCAGAAAGAGTAGAAAGGACGCTGAAAATTTTGAAAAATTTATAATTCGTAATCTAATTTTGGTTAATTGGTTGGTAACCTGCGATATGACTTAGAAATTGGCAAGCATAAGTTAATTTTTCAATTAGAAACTTACAAACTCGCCTAAATTAGTACTGATAGAGAACTGATAGGAATTGTTGCCAACTTGAAATTGTGTCATGCCAAATCCAACATGAAATTTGTAGAGTTTTACTCCGGCACCAAGCGAAAATCCGGCCAAGCTTTTGAAACCTTCCATAGACATTTCTCGGTTGCGGCGGTGGTTGTAACCAGCAGCTACGTAAAAATTTTGAGAAGGGACAAACTCCACGCCGAAAGTTAAATGCCTAAAAGCCATATCGGCAAAACTGATTTTTTTTTCGATGGGTGTCCCGTCCAAGTTTGTTTCTTTTTTGTTGGTTTTTTGATAGGTTGCTACATCCCAGCGGTGCAAATTATTGGCGGTAACCGAGATTCGTAGTGGAGCATGTTCAAATTTCTTTGTCACTCCTAGCTGAACATCAAATGGAAGTGGCTCACGGTGTTGCCCGCCGATGTCGGAATAATAGCCTTTCAACTGAACTCCTGCATTTTTGATAACTAATCCGGCTTTGAATAGTTCTGTGTTGTAATTTACTCCCAAATCCATCGCCAAACCAACACTGGAATATCGTTCGTAGGCTGAGAAAATTGGTTTTAAAGTAGCTCCTGCGGTAAAAAAATCGTTCAACGGACGGGCGTAGCTGATATGCAGAGCGATGTCTTTTGCAGTAAAATCTTCGGTGTATTGACCTAGTTCATCATATCCTGCAAATTTTCCCATATCCACGTATTGTACACCGAAAGCGAATAGATTATTTTCACCGAAATTATGTCCGTATACTGCACTCCCAAATTTAATATCCGACAGATAATTTGCCATATTCAGTCCGATGACGCCGTATGTTTCATTGGTCAGAAGCGCTGGATTCATCAATGCAAAATTCACATCATTATCGCGCAGAGATACATTATTACCACCCACAGCTGCGGCACGAGCTGATACGGGGAGCTCCAAAAATCGATAAACTCCCCTGCCGGCTTGTGGAAAAGCTAACAAGAAATTTAAGAGTAATAGAATGGATGTTAGAACAATCTTTTTCTTAAACATACTATTTGAATCTGAATCAACTGATATGTAAATCGTAAATAGTAACGCAAAACTATTACTGTAATTGTGTTTTTAGTACAAAAATAACACCTATTATCGGAACATTCCGATTTTAACAAAATTATTTTTCATAGATTTAACTTTTAAAACTTGAATTCAATCAACAACTAGAAAATTGTTTGTAAGGTTAACGAAATTTTCTAAATTTTTTTAGTTTTTTTCTTAGGCAGTCATACCATAAAATATTATCTTTGTAGAAATCCATAAATCAAATTTAACTATGAATACGTACAAATTCAAAACCAGCGGTAAAGTTCGTGTTGAGCATGATCTTTTAGGAGACAAAGAAGTCCCTGCTGATGCACTTTTTGGAATTCAAACCCTTCGTTGCATCGAAAATTTTGACATCAGCCGTCAATTACTTTCAGATCATCCACAATTTATTAAAGCCCTTGGGATTGTGAAAATGGGAGCCATACTCGCCAATCACGAACTTGGATTAGTTGCGGATGCGATAAAAGATGCTGTAGTTACAGCTTGCCGTGAACTTATGGACGGGAAACACACTAAACATTTTCCCATTGATTTGGTGCAAGGCGGTGCGGGAACGAGCGTAAACATGAATGCTAATGAAGTGATAGCCAACCGGGCATTGGAAATAATGGGTAAAGAGCGCGCTGAGTACAAATTTATCAACCCGAACGATCACATCAACATGGCACAATCGACAAACGATGCGTATCCCACGGCGATGAGTTTAGGGCTTTACATGCTTCACGAAGAGATAAAGAGCGCACTTGAAAAGCTAATTGTTTCGTTTGAGAAAAAAGAAAAAGAATTTGAAAATATCATAAAAATGGGTCGGACTCAATTGCAAGATGCTGTACCTATGACACTTGGACAGTCTTTTGGCGCTTTTGCTGAAGCGATGCGTAGTGAATTGAAGCGCTTAAGTCGGGTTTCGGAAGGGTTACTTGTTATAAATATGGGTGCTACTGCCATTGGTACAGGCATTACCGCTGAGCCTGAATACGCAGAAATCTGCACGCGACATATCAAAAAAATTACTAATTGGAACATTACATTAGCTGATAACTTGGTTGCGGCTACGCACGATACTTCTGCCATGGTGGCTTATTCGTCTGCATTGAAAATGCTTGCTATCCGCTTGTCAAAAACGTGTAACGACCTTCGCCTGATGGCTTCCGGACCACGTACCGGACTGTCGGAAATTAACCTTCCACCTAAGCAACCCGGGTCGTCCATTATGCCCGGAAAAGTGAATCCGGTAATTCCCGAAGTGGTAAATCAAGTTTGTTTCAAAGTTATCGGAAATGATTTGACCGTAACGATGGCATCGGAAGCGGCGCAATTGGAATTAAACGTAATGGAACCTGTTATGGTTCAAAGTGTTATCGAATCATGCACCTGGCTGGCTCGTGCTTGCAATACGCTTCGAGTAGAATGCGTGGACGGAATAACCGCAAATGGCGACCATTGTCGCAATATGGTAGAAAACTCTATTGGGATTGTTACGGCACTAAAGCCGTTTATTGGGTATGCAAGCTGTACGGAAATAGCTCAAGAAGCTCTGAAAACGGGTGGTAGTGTGTATCAGCTTGTTCTTGATAAAAAACTGTTAACCCAAGAAGAGTTGGACAAAATTTTGGATCCGAAACAGATGATCAGACCTTCGAAAATTAATTTGAAATAAAAATTAAAAAAACTGCTGTTGTGGTAATCTGATGAATTGATTACCACTTTTTTATCGTTTGTCAAAAAACGCAAGTGCTTCACCAACAATAAAATTACTTCCACCGATAAAAATCAGGTCGTCTTTGTTGGCAGTATCTAATGCGTTTTTTACTGCTTCATCAACGGACGGAAATGTTTTTCCTTCCAAATTGTATTTTCTTGCTTTTTCCTGTAATTCTTTCGGTGTCAAAGCTCTTTTGGCCTGAGCAGCAGTGAAATAGTACACAGCTTCTTGTGGCAACAACGATAAAACGCCAGTAACATCTTTGTCGTTTACCATTCCAAAAATAATATGAAGTCGATTATATCTTTGCTTGCGCAATTGAAACGCAACAAGTTTTGCACCTTCCACGTTATGTCCTGTGTCTAAAATCACGCGGGGATTTTTCTGAATTTCCTGCCAACGCCCTTGCAAGCCTGTCATTTCAACTACTTTCAACAGTCCGACTTTCACGTTTTCTTGTGAAATTTTTAAGCCTAAACTATTTAATTCATCAAAACAAGTAAGAACTGTTGACACATTTTTCAGTTGATAATCACCGCTTAAACCAATTTTTAACATCCCAAGCGTCGAATCTTCCACATTCATAATTTTATCATCATATCTGAAGAAATCGACTTGGTGTTTTTCTTCTGAAAAAATAATAGGAGCACTTTCCTGTATAGCTTTTTCAATAAAGACCGGTTTTGTTTCCGAAGTGGTTTCTCCTATTACAACCGGCGTTTTTGGTTTAATAATTCCTGCTTTTTCAGCAGCAATTTTATCGAGCGAATCACCAAGAAACTCCGTGTGGTCAAATCCAATATTTGTGATTACGGATAAAATTGGGTTGATTATATTCGTGCTGTCCAGCCTTCCGCCAAGTCCCACTTCGATTAAGGATATATCTACCTTTGAATCAGCAAAATACTGAAAAGCCATTGCCATCGTGGCTTCAAAAAACGAAGGCTGAATTTTGTTAAAAAAGGTTTCATTTTCTTTCACAAAATCGACAACATATTGCTCGCTGATTTTTTGGCCATTCACTCGAATTCGCTCTCTGAAATCAACCAAATGGGGCGAAGTGTAAAGCCCGACTTTGTACCCTGCCGACTGCAAAATGGCTGACAGAAAGTGAGAAACCGAACCTTTTCCATTCGTTCCTGCAATGTGAATTGTTTTGTAACTATTTTGTGGATTGCCAAGTTGGCTCATCATTTTGATGGAATTTTCAAGCCCGGGTTTGTAGGCTTTTGCGCCAATTTGATGAAAAACAGGCAGGCGATTGTAAAGATATTGGATTGTTTCAGGGTAATTCATTTGGAAATTTTGATTTTGAAATGTGTGATTCCGTCAGAGTTGCCGTGCGGATTTCAAAAAGTATTTTTTATCTTTGTAAGACGGTTGCAAAAATACTCAAAACGATGGAAATGCTCAAAAAAGTTCAACAATTTATAGACGCAAATCAACTTCTGGACAAAAATGAAAGGGTCTTGGTCGGTGTGAGTGGGGGCGCCGATTCAGTTGTGATGCTCCATATGCTGCAAAAATTAGGTTTTGAGTGCGTTGCGGCGCATTGCAATTTTCATCTGCGCGGCGATGAATCAATCCGAGATGAACTTTTTGTGGAAAAATTAGCTGAAAGCTATAAATTAATTTACAAAAAAGTTGATTTTGATACCGTTAAATTTGCGAAATCTAATAATATTTCCATCGAAATGGCTGCACGCGATTTACGTTATGCGTGGTTCAAAAAAACAGCTGATGATAATAAATGCCGAGCTATTGTAACTGCTCACCACATAGACGACTCGATTGAAACGGTCTTGCTGAATTTGATTCGTGGAACCGGGCTGAAAGGACTTACCGGCATTGAACCAAAAAATGGAAATATCGTGCGCCCGATGCTTTGCTGCACTCGTTCCGAAATTGAAAAATACGCCCAAAAACAGAAACTCGACTATGTAACAGACTCCACTAATCTGGAAAATGAATACAGCAGAAATAAAATCCGGAATATTATTTTACCGGCAATGGCGGACATCAATCCGTCAGTAAAACAATCTTTAGCCGACAATATTTCAAGGTTTCGTGATGCTTGGAAAATTTATTCTGAAAAAATCAATGAAATTAAAGCAACAATCACTTTCAGCCAAGAAAATCAAACTTTTATCAATATTGAAAAACTGAAATCTCAGCCTGCCCCCCAAACAGTACTTTATGAAATTTTGCAAGAATATAACTTTAACAGCAACGTGAGCAAGGATGTTTTTGAAGGATTGGATAAAGAACCCGGGAATCGCTATTACTCAGATACTCATAGAGTATTGAAAGATCGAGAACACTTAATTGTCGACTTAATTGAACCGAATTTAAAACTTGAATTTACAATAGATGAAACCGATACCGCAATCGAAAATCCGATTTCTTTGACACTGAAAAAAATCTTGATGAGCGAAAATTTCATTGTTTCAAAAACAGCCGAAAGAATACACGTTGATGCGGATAAAATTCAATTTCCGCTTACAATCAGAAAATGGAAACATGGTGATAGTTTCCATCCTTTTGGAATGAAAAAAAGCAAAAAATTGAGTGATTTTTTTATTGATGAGAAAATCAACCGAAATCAAAAAGAAAGCATTTGGTTATTAGTTTCTGAAAACAAAATAGTTTGGATAATTGGATTAAGAGCAGATAATCGATTTAGGATCACCGAAAAAACAAAAAATATCCTAGAAATTTCCCTCACTCAATAAGTGTTTTTCATTCATTAAAATAAAACTCATATATTTACGTTTTGATTAAGTGGAAGTGAACAATATGCAGGAAAACTTGAAAAAAGCGGTAGAAGTACTTCGCGCAGGCGGCATTATTTTATACCCAACAGATACAATTTGGGGACTGGGCTGCGATGCTTCTAACGAGAGTGCTGTGAAACGTATTTATGAAATTAAACAGCGCGAAGAGACAAAATCAATGCTTGTTTTGATTGATTCTACAGCAAAGTTGCAAGCCTATGTGAAAGAAATTCCCGAGATAGCTTGGGATTTGATAGAATTGACCACAAAACCGCTGACAATTATTTATCCCGAAGCAAAGAATTTAGCTAAAAACTTAGTGGCTGAAGACGGGACAATTGGTATCAGAGTAACTAATGAGTGGTTTTCGAAAAAACTGTGCGAGATGTTTCGTGCTCCAATAGTTTCGACATCCGCCAATATTAGCGGTGAAAAGCCGCCGACTTCTTTTGGGGAAATTTCGCAGGAAATAATTAACGCGGTTGATTATGTTGTAGAATACCGACAAGATGATGTCATGCCCGCACAGCCCAGCTCGATAGTAAAACTTGGTTTGGGAAACGTGATTGAGATTATAAGGAAATAGCGCATATGAATAAAAAAGTACTCATTTTTAAGTACATATTCTTTGATTTAGTAGCAGCACTGATTGTGTGGATACTTTTTATGATTTTCAGGTGGGTTGTGAATGACGGGATTTTATTCTCTAACATTACGATTTTCTTCCCGAATTATAACTATTATACTAACCTAGTACTTTTCTTACTTCTTTGCCTTGCTATAAACTACCTTTCCGGCTATTATCTTAATCCCATAAAAGAATCAAAATTCTTTGAGTTTTTTACCACCTTGCTTACTACTGCTATTATTTCGGTCATTATTTTCTTTGTGTTACTTCTCGACGATATTGTGGTCGACTATACCTATTATTACTACTCGCTTTTAGTGCTTTATGCGATGTTGTTTGGCTTTACATGGCTTTTTCGGATTATTCAAACCTTAATTATTCGTCGAAATTTTAAGAGAAAAAAGTGGACAATCAATACCCTGATTGTTGGAACGGGGAAAAATGCCCAAAGGATAGCGTCAGAAATCTCTAAAACATCCTTATTTAATACGGTTGTTGGTTATGTGAAAGTAGAGTCCTTCGAAAAAGATGTACCCCTCGAATTAATTTTAGGCAATATATTTGAAGTTGGGAAAGTAATTGAGAATAATAATGTTAGTGAGGTTGTGGTAGCGTTAGATGATCCAGGTGGGCATCGAATTTTTGATGTAATCAATCGGCTGTTTCAGTACAATGTAGATATTTGGTTTACACCTCGTCTTTATGAAATATTGACGGGGAAAGTTAGGATTGAGAAGTACGGAATTAATCCGCTGGTGAGTGTTACGCAGCCCACCATGTCAGACTGGGAACTTTGCGTGAAACGTGCGATGGATATTGTGATATCTGTACTTAGTTTGATATTGTTATCGCCTTTTATGATTTATTTTGCTATAGCCATCAAAATGGGGTCTAAAGGTCCTGTATTGTACAAACAAGAGCGTATCGGAAGATTTGGAAAGAGTTTTAATATGTTGAAATTCCGTTCCATGTACTACGATTCTGAAAAAGGGATACCTCAGCTGAGTGGTCCTGATGATGATAGGATAACAAAAGTTGGACGCACGATGCGCAAATACCGATTAGATGAAATTCCACAATTTTTTAATGTCATAAAAGGGGATATGAGTTTAGTAGGGCCACGTCCTGAACGCAAATATTACATTGATCAAATTGTCCAAAAGGCACCGTATTATTGCTTGATTTACCGCATCCGCCCGGGTTTAACCTCTTGGGGACCGATAAAAATTGGTTATGCAGATACAATTGAAAAGATGATAGAACGCCTTAATTATGATATTGTGTACACAGAGGATATGAATCTTGGTACCGATTTAAAAATTATTTTTTTCACCCTCGAAATTTTATTCAAAGGTAAAGGGATGTAGCCGTGCAATAAATCTAGCGCTTGATTTTTTCTATCTAAATGAAAAAATATTATCTTTGTGTTTCATTTACTTACACTGGTAATGATTGATAAAAATTGGTACGGTAAATTAATAGCATGGCGTGAAAAGAACATCAAGCAGCACCATTTTGTTCTTTTCCTCAGCCTTTTGGTAGGAATCTTTGCCTCTATTGCCGCCAACGTTTTAAAATCTGCTATTTATCTTATTCAGAAACTTCTTACTGGTTGGTTTAATCCGGACGAAGTAAGTTTTTGGTATCTGTTGTTCCCATTTGTCGGCATTACCCTTTCGTATCTTTTTGTCAGATATATTGTGAAAGATGACATCAGTCACGGTGTAACTCGAATTCTCTATGCCATTTCCCAGCGAAAATCAATTATAAAACTGCATAATGTGTGGACATCGATAGTGGGTAGTGCCGTAACTATCGGCTTCGGAGGTTCGGTGGGTGCTGAATCGCCTATCGTTTTGACTGGTTCAGCTATCGGTTCCAA
The DNA here is from genome assembly GCA_012518275.1 of Bacteroidales bacterium. Lineage (GTDB taxonomy): Bacteria > Bacteroidota > Bacteroidia > Bacteroidales > Paludibacteraceae > UPXZ01. The sequence goes on along the minus strand of JAAYSS010000047.1, from coordinate 19,511 downwards.
TCTGGGCAAATTTTTTAAACTCGATCAAAAAACCTTGATGTTGATGATTGGTTGTGGTGCAGCCGGAGCTATTGGGGGTATTTTCAAAGCCCCTATTGCCGGATTTGTTTTTACGTTGGAGGTCTTATTGCTCGATATGACCATGACGTCAATAGTTCCTTTGTTAATTTCTTCGGTTACAGCTACTTCTCTTTCCTATGTGCTGACCGGAAAGGCATTTTTATTCCAATTTTCTACTTATGAGCCATTCGCCGTTGGGCGCATTCCCTGGTTGATTGTATTGGGTATTGCCTGCGGTTTGGTTTCGCTATATTTTACGCGTGGAATGAATTTTTTGGAAGGTTTTTTTCGAAGCATTAAATCGCCGATTCAAAAGTTATTGCTCGGCGGTGTTATCCTCAGCATTTTGATTTTTATTTTTCCGCCGCTTTATGGCGAAGGTTATGAAACCATTGAAGCATTATTAAATAAGCAATCTTCTACCGTACTTGATCGAAGTTTATTCCTTAGTTTTCAAGATAATGTTTGGATGTTAATGGTTTATCTGGTTCTGATTATAATTTTCAAGATTGTTGCCGCAACAGCCACTACAAGTCCCGGGGGTGTTGGGGGAATTTTTGCTCCATCGCTGTTTATCGGTAGTATTACGGGCTTTGTAGTAGCAACAGTATTAAATCAGTTTGGATTTGTAGTTCCGATAGAAAATTTTACGCTTGCAGGTATGTCAGGGCTTATGTCGGGTGTTATGCATGCACCTCTGACAGGGATTTTTTTGATTGCTGAGTTGACCGGAGGATACAATCTTTTTATGACGCTGATGATAGTTTCAGTGGTGTCTTATCTTACCATTTTGTTGTTTGAACGGCATAGCCTTTATGCTATGCGGCTGGCACAAAAGGGAGAACTCATTACTCACAATAAAGACCGTGCAGTGCTTACATTATTGAAAATGGAAGATGTGTTAGAAACAGACTTGAAAGAACTTGCTCCGGATATGACTTTGGGTGAACTGGTAAAAGTTATATCTAATTCGCGTCGAAATGTGTTCCCTGTGGTGGAGCCTGACTCAAGGGTGCTGCTCGGAGTAGTATTGCTTGACGAGGTACGTAACATTATGTTTAGACCGGAGTTATATCAGCGCTTTACGGTTAAGGAATTGATGATTTCACCACCGGCGTTGATTAATGTTGGGCTTCCGATGGGGAAAGTAATGGAGATTTTTGAAGATAGTGGTGCATGGAATCTTCCGGTTATCGATGATGAAAAGCGATATATAGGATTTGTGTCTAAATCAAAAATATTCAATTCATACAGAGAATTGTTACTTCATTTCTCAGACGAATGACGTATTGGATAACATAAATTTAAATATAGTAATTATTTGAATATAAGAAGAATGGGAAAATCAAAACAGACTTATACGGAAGCGATTGAAGAGTTAGAAAAAATTCTCAATGAGCTTGAAAGCAACACGGAAATTAATATGGAATTGATTTCGGAAAAAGTGAAACGAGCAACGGAATTAATAGAAATCTGTAAAAAGCAACTTCACGAAATTGACAAAGATTTGGAGAAAATATTTGAAAATTTATAAAAAACTAATTGCTGAGATTTTTATTTTATCATAATTCCACTAACCATCCTTCCTGATTTTATTCCAAGTTGACGAGCTGAGAAAAAACGCTCGTGTTCTGTAAATGTGCAGTATCCGGAAACTTCAATATTCTTTTCTAAAATTCCGGCTTCCAACAAAATCAATTTATTGGCTGTCCAAAGATCAAGATGGTAGTTTTCTTTTTTCTTGAAAAATATTTTATCGATGTCAAAGTTTTTTTCTTGAAAATAGGTAATTAGTTCATCACCAACCTCATACATGTTTGGAGAAATGGAAGCACCAAGCACAGCAACTAAAACTGTCGGATTGGAATGATAGTGTTCCTTCATAGCGTTCACCGTTTTCTTTGCAATTCGAGAACAAGTGCCTCGCCAGCCGGCATGTGCGGCACCAACTACTTTTTTCACAGGGTCATAGATGAGAATCGGGACACAGTCAGCCGTGGAAACACAGACACATTGATTCGGAAGGTTTGTAATTACTGCATCTACCCCGTGAAGTTTTTCTTGCTGATTCTTTTCCTTTTGATTAAGAAACTTATCATCAATATTTAAAACAACATCTTCATGAGTTTGAAAGGGGAGATGTAGTTGATTTTTGCTGATATTGATTTCTTTTAGAAATCGAGTAAAGTTTTCATGTATGTTTTTAGGGTCATCATTTGAAAACTTACCCAAATTCAAGGAAGCATAATAACCTTGGCTAACACCTCCTGTACGAGTAGAAGTAAAGTGTAAAATCTCATTAAACTTACTCAGAATCGGGTATTTAACAACATCAATGGCACTTTTACTTTTAGTCATCCCAATCTATATCATCATTATCAAAATCCTTTTCTGTCTTTTCGTCAGGTTCATCTACTTGAATCATATCCATCGGTTGGTGCGCTATATCCAAAATTATATTTGATTCTTTGTTGAGTTCTGTCCAAATCAGGTCTTTCAACTCATTAATTCCCAATCCACTTACAGAAGAGATAAACACAGTTTGAACATCTTTGGGCAGCAGTTTTTTCATCTCTGTAATCAGTTCGTCATCCAGCATGTCACATTTTGAAATGGCAAGTATTCGTTGTTTATCAGCTAATTGAGGGTTATACTGTTTCAATTCATTTAGCAAAATTTCATACTCTTTTTTAATGTCTTTACTGTCTGCCGGAATCATAAAAAGCAGGATGGAATTTCTCTCTATATGCCTTAAAAATCTAAGCCCCAGTCCTTTCCCTTTTGATGCGCCTTTGATTATTCCCGGTATATCAGCCATTACAAACGATTGATTGTCACGATGGCTTACAATGCCTAAATTGGGAACGAGTGTGGTAAAAGGATAATCGGCAATTTTTGGCTTGGCGGCAGAAACAACAGAGAGTAGGGTCGATTTTCCCGCATTTGGAAATCCTACTAAACCGACATCGGCAAGGACTTTCAGTTGCATGATAATGGTTTTTTCTATGCGTGGTTCACCGGGCTGAGCATAGCGCGGGGTTTGATTGGTAGAAGAACGGAAATGCCAGTTTCCCTTTCCGCCCTGACCACCTTTCAGCAACACTAATTCTTGCCCATCTTCTTTTATATCGCAAAGGAATTTTCCGTTATCGCCGTCATACACTACGGTTCCGAGCGGTACTTCTATGATTTGATCTTCGCCATCTTTTCCAATGCGGCGGTTTCTGCTTCCTCCTTCTCCGTCACTTGCAAAGATATGTCTTGCATATTTTAAATGAAGCAATGTCCACAGGTTTCTGTTCCCGCGGAGTATCACATGTCCGCCTCTTCCGCCGTCTCCACCATCAGGTCCGCCTTTCGGAATATATTTTGCACGGTGAAAGTGTACCGACCCGGCGCCGCCTTTTCCTGATCGGCAAAATATTTTCACATAATCTACAAAATTTGAACCTGTTGTCATATTATTTTATATTTTAAAAATAAATCCATTGTTTTTTGATTTCGGTACAATGGATTTACGAGTTATTTACACGGCTTTATCAATCGCTGCGGAGACTCTTTCAAAAATTTCATCCAAACTTCCTGTGCCGTGGATATTGGCGTATTTTCCTATGCTTTTGTAAAAATCAACTACCGGCTTGGTCTGATTTTCATACACTATGAGTCGCTTTTGGATGGTTTCCAGGTTATCGTCACTTCGTCCTGAAGTTTTTCCTCGGTTAAGTAGCCGACTGATAAGTTCTTCTTCTTCTACTTGTAAGTAGATAAGCACATTCATGCAAGTACCTCGTTTTCTGAAAATCTTTTCAAGTTCCTTAGCTTGACTTAATGTACGCGGATATCCATCTAAAATAATCCCTTTGTAAAGTTTTTTATCAAGACTGTCAATTTCTGTTTCAACTAACTTAGTAATGATTTCATCTTCTACCAACTGACCTTTTGAGATTACATTATCTATCTCTTTGCCCAGTTTTGTTCCTTTTTCGATTTCTTTTCTCAGTATATCTCCGGATGAAATATGCTTCAAGTTGTATTTTTTGATGATTAAATCACTTTGAGTTCCCTTGCCACTTCCTGGCGCACCGCAGATGATTATATTTATTAAATCATCGCAGTGCTGAATTGAATTTTCGTTTTCTGTTTCCATACCACAAATGTGTTGGGCAAAATGAAGCGTGCCCATGTTAAAAACTAACGCTTAATTAAATATTTTATTGATAAAAATTTAATCTATTACTGTATATATGTCTTTCAGATTTCTGCCGTAGCTATCATAGTCAAGTCCATATCCAACAATGAAATCATTGGGAATTTTCATGGCTATGTAGTCAATTTTGATGTCGCGTTGTAGAGCGGCAGGTTTTTGAAGGAAGGTAACCACTTTTATATCAGCTGCTCCTTTTGCTTCGAGTGACTTGATGATTTTTTCCATTGTGATACCAGTATCCACAATATCTTCTACAACTACTACATTTCTACCTACTACACTTTCGTTGAGTCCAATCACTTCTTTCACAGTACCGGTTGTGACCAACCCTTCGTAGGATGAAAGTTTGACAAAGGTAATTTGGCAGGGGATATCGACTATTTTCATCAAATCACCTGCAAACATAAATGCACCATTAAGTACACAGATAAAAAGCGGATTTGTATCAGCTAAATCTTTGTTAATGGTTTCACCTACTTTTTTTACTGCTTCCTGAATTTCTTCGTGAGTAATGGAGAGTCTGAACCGCTTGTCTTTTATTGTAATGACACTCATAGTAAGTTCTAATCTAATTTTAAACTGCAAAATTACTCAAAAAATCACAAACAATCCCTATTTTTATGATACTTTTATTTTTTAAAAAAAGAAAATGTAAATTATTTTCCACAGAAGCTTTTGCCTATTTAAAATAAAAACCGTACTTTTGCAGTCCAAAAATCAGCGTAATCTCTGACAGCAAGGAAAAAATCCGAATAAGCCTGTGTATATTGCGTATAGTATCAACATAATAAAATTAAATCATGGACTTAATAAAAGTTGCAGAACAAGCATTTGATCAGGAAAAAAACTTCCCTGTATTCAAAGCTGGAGACACTATAACTGTTGGTTACCGTATTAAAGAGGGTAACAAAGAACGTATTCAAGAGTTTAAGGGCATTGTAATCAAAATTGTTGGACATCGGAATAAAAAGCGTTTTACTGTGCGTAAAATGTCCGGTAACGTGGGTGTTGAGCGTATTTTCCCGATGGATTCACCTTTCGTAGAAACTATCACTGTAAATAAAAAAGGTAAGGTGCGTCGTGCTAAACTTTATTATCTGCGCAAACGTACCGGTAAGGCTGCCCGTATTCGAGAAAGAAGATTGTAAGTTTTTACACATATACAAAAATTTAAAGAGAAATTCAAGCACGAGTTTCTCTTTTTTATATTTTGCACCAAGATATTTTTAAAAAAATAAAACTTTCTACCGTTTTTTGTAAAGAGTACAAATAGTTTTTTAACTTTGCAGACAATACTCAACTTCACTAACAACATTTGCGATGAAGTATTTACATCATAATAATTTGTTTCTGCTATCGTTGATAGCGTTTTTTGCAACGAGTTGTCTTAAAGATTCCGGCACTCAGCTGGCTCAACCTTCCAGTGATGCTTCTGTGTTGCATGTAGCTATCCAAAACTCATCTTATTCGCCAAACGCATCATTAGCGGAGTTTACTATAGACAATGTTAGCGACTCAATATATAACTTAGACTCACTTCCATATGGTACCAAAATAGATAGTCTTTTTTTGAATTTCCGTTTTGCTAGTTCAATTGGCTTTATCATCAACGATACAGTATCCGAGTCTCCGGGTTTTTACAACACTACCCAAGGATCTACAACCAAACACGTTGATTTTACCAATCCTGTGAAAATCAAAAACTTGGCTACCGACGAAGAAACAACAAAAGAATATGTGATAGAGCTTCGCGTTCACAAGGTGGAACCCTACAAGCATGTTTGGAGTGAACTAAACTCAAATATCACGGCTCAAATTTCTGACAATCAGAAGGCGGTACAACTAAACGGTAAATTTTTCTACTATTTTGGGCATGCCGATTCCAATTCTCTCTTTACTTCGCTTGACGCTAAAAATTGGCAGAATGATGCTAGGCTTGACGGACTTCCGCTAAATGCCAAACTAAGAGATATGGTGGTATTCAATAATGCAATTTATCTTCTTCACAACGGTGTGGAGCTCTACAAATCAACAAATGGAGTCTTCTGGACGAAACATAATATAGTGGCAGATACAGCCTACGACTACGTTTCGCTTTTATTTGGTTTCAAAAATAATCTTTGGGCAGTAGCCAAAGAGAAAACCAGCAATAATGTCCGCATTGCTAACTCTGCTGACGGAATCAACTGGACGCTGTCCGGAAATAAAATTTTCAACGATAATTTCCCTGTTTCTGATTTTGCAACAACGACTTTCCGCCCAAAACTTGGAAGAGAAAAAACAATTGTTATTGGCGGATATTCCCCTTCTGGAAAAAGACTAAACACCATCTGGTCTGCCGAAAATCGGGCAATTTCCGATACGTTGAACTGGTTGGACCTTCAAAATGCGAACAGCAAAATAGACCCTGTTTCTAATGCATCTGTAGAATATTATGGTAGTAAACTGCTGATGCTCGGTGGTACTACGGACACTCATACAATTGACACGACTCAGCTAAGACAGTCGATAAACGAAGGCATGAACTGGGTTTTGCCGGATTCAACCACAAACGTACTTCCTGAAAAATTTACCCCACGTGTGAATGCTTCGTTGATAATGGACGCGAAAGACAACAGCCTATACGTTATCGGCGGTAAATCAGTAACCGCACCGTTGGCAGACGTGTGGAAAATAAAAGTGAATTTTTATAGTTTCAAAGATTACATCGAAAATCCTTACAAATATTAATTGAATTGTGAGAAAAAACAGCCTACAGCCCGCCAAAAGCTTTCGATTCCGTCGTTGGAGCCGGAAAAATTATGCTGTATTTGCTGGATTGAATAAAGTTATTTCAATTGGACAAGTAAGTGCAGGTATCAGCGATATGGCGATTTTAAAAACGAATTCGTTTTCGGTTGAAAACAATATTTTCGCTAAAGATTCACTTAAAAATAAAAAGGAGGAAGATGAATCGGAGGTACTTCTTTTTGAGAATTTATTACAGATAAACATACAAACTTTTGCTACTGACATTCCTGTTGGTGGCTTAAATCAAATATTATTTATTAATCCGAAGTTGGAGTGGAGAAAAATCTCTATTCCAACTTTTTTTATTTAAAAAAATGAAACTAAAAATCTATTTTCTGACAATTGCCATCTGTGTTTTGGCAAGTTTAAAAGCTGAAGTTCCAACAGAAGATGTAGAACTTAATGAATTGGAAGTAAGTGCCGGGCGAACAAAAATGTACTCAAATCTCGGGCGAATTATCGGCGTGATTGATAAGCTTGAAATCGAAAAAAATGCGGTAAGAAGCATCGATGATTTGTTGGACTACGTTGCAGGTGTTGATGTTCGGCAGCGCGGAATGTATGGCGTGCAGTCAGATGTAAGCATCCGTGGTGGCTCTTTTGATCAGATTTTGGTGCTTTTAAATGGTGTGAACATTACCGATCCGCAGACAGGACACTACAATTTAGATATTCCGATCGATTTAGCTGATGTAAGCCGCGTGGAAATTTTGCAAGGTTCTGCTGCACGTGTCCTTGGGCCCAACGCTTTCAGTGGCGCCATTAATATTATTACCGATGAAAAAGAAGAAAAAAACGTTTCAATTCAGACTTCTGCCGGAAGTTACGGGTACCTTTCAAATATTATTTCCGGGAATTATTCCGATGAAAAAATCAGCACATTTGGTTCTGTTTCACACAAAAGAAGCGATGGGTACATTGACAACACTGATTTTACTATTGCCAGCGCGTATCTTCAAAATAGCCTAAGAACAGAGAAAGCTGGTAAATTTAGTCTGCAAATGGCTTATCAGCAGAAATCATTTGGAGCCAACAGCTTTTACAGCGAAAAATTCCCCAATCAATTTGAACACACTAAAACCATGTTCTCGGCACTAGATTGGAACTTAAAATCAGGCAGTTGGAGTTTTAATTCGCAGGCTTACTGGCGGCGTCATCACGATCGCTTTGAACTTTTCAGGAATTTCGAAGGAGCAGAAAAAATCTCTTGGTACACCGACCACAACTACCATCAGACCGATATTACGGGTGGAAAATTAGGCACTTCTCTTTCTTGGAAATTTGGGAAAACTACGCTTGGGCTTGACGTGCGCAACGAACATATTTTCAGTACTGTGCTGGGAGAAGATATCACAAAATCTAAGAAAATTCCTTTTGAAGAAGACAAAACATTTACTAAGGAAGCAAACAGGCTGCTTTCAACCGTGTTCTTGGATCACAGCTTGGTGCTTGGAAAATGGTACGCTTCTGTCGGCGCAGCACTTACTCAAAACAAACAATTTGGCACACACGTGAACGGCGGTGCAGATTTAGCATACCGACCAACAGCGTACTCACGTATTTTTGTAGCTGCCAATTCGGCTGTTCGTCTGCCGACATTCACCGATTTATACTACCAAAGCGCAGTGCAAATAAGTAATCCGAACTTGCAACCCGAAAAATCGACTACTTTTGAGCTTGGCACCAAAATCAACCCGATAAGCTGGACATTAACGGCTTCTGCTTTTTATCGTCTTGGGAACAACATCATTGACTGGGTAAAAATGCCCGATGCCGAAAAGTGGGAAAGCCGTAATTTAACCAACGTGAATGCTGTCGGATTTGAAACGAGTGGCGAGTATCGCTTCACTAACAGTTTTATTCAATCAATCGGTGCGAATTATTCATTTTTAAATCTGGATAAAAAGGCGGAAGGTTACGACAGTAAATATGCGCTCGACTACCTGAAACATAAATTAGTGTTTAATTTAAATCATTCCATTTGGTCAAAGCTTTCGATGCACTGGAACTTGGCAATGTTTGACCGTGCGGGAAATTACACCGATTTTACAAACAATGAATTGACCGATTACAGCCCCTACTGGATGCTAAATTCGAAATTAATCTGGAAAGGTAATCAGATGACTTTATTCACAGAAGCAAATAATATTTTGAACCAAGAATACGTTGAGTTTGGCGGAATCAAACAACCAAAAATTAACATCAACGCCGGCATTAAAATAGCGCTGAATTAAATGTGTCGAATCATTTAGAATGAAAACAAATTAAAACAGTGTCGGGGAAAGTAACAAGCTGAATTCTTGTCTGTTATCTTTTTACGACAAGGACATGAATCTAATAACCCGATTTGTCGTTGTTTTTCCTTTTGGATTTTGTTAATTTTGTAGAAAGAGATTCAAATAATTTATAAATAAAAAATTTATCATTATGAAGAAAAGTTTAAAAGGAACTCAGACTGAGCAAAATCTGCTAAAATCATTTGCTGGTGAAAGCCAAGCACGTAACCGCTACAATATGTTTGCAGCAATTGCTAAAAAAGAAGGATACGAACAAATTGCAGCTATTTTTCTTGAAACTGCTGATCAAGAATATATGCACGCGAAAAAATTCTTCCGTTATTTGGAAGGCGGAATGGTAGAAATCACTGCCATGTATCCTGCCGGCGTGGAAGGCACTACTGCTGAAAACCTGAAAGCTGCTGCTGACGGCGAAAATGAAGAGTGGGCTGAGCTTTATCCACATTTTGCTGATGTTGCCGAAAAGGAAGGATTTGCAAACATTGCAGCTACATGGAGAAAAATTGCAGCTGCCGAAAAAGGGCACGAAGAGCGCTACCGCAAACTACAAAAACGGGTGGAAGAAGGTACCGTTTTCTCTCGCGAAGAAGATATTTACTGGCAATGCCGCGTATGTGGACATATTCATTACGGAAAAGAAGCACCAAAAGCTTGTCCTACATGCGCACACCTACAAGCCTATTTTGAAGAAATGAAAACGAACTTCTAAAATAGTAAAATAGTTTGTTGTTTTCGAACTAATAAAATCCCTTTCCCTTTTATAGGAAGGGGATTTTTCTATTCAAAATGACTACATTTGCATATGCAAAAAAGAGAGTTAAAAATAACAGAAGACGGTTCACACACACTGTTTGTGCCGGAGATTGACGAATGTTACCATTCCACGAAAGGTGCGGTTCAGGAAAGTTTGCATATTTTCATTGAAGCAGGTTTGATGCAATGCTCAAAACCTGAAGTTAACATCTTGGAAATTGGTTTTGGTACGGGATTAAATGCTTTTTTAACGTTATTAAAATCTCACGAACTGAATCAAACAATTAATTACATCGGCATTGAGCTGTATCCAATTCCTGTAGAAAAGGCTTTGCAACTGAATTATCCTGAATTTTTGAATGAAGACAGTTCGTTTTTTAATAAAATCCATATTTCGCCTTGGAATGAAGCAGTTCAGATAATGGAAAACTTCACATTGACCAAGTTGAATGCTGATTTTACAAAACTTGATTTAGAAGGGCAATTTGATGTTATCTATTTCGATGCTTTCTCGCCAGAGAAACAATCGGAAATGTGGAGCGATAAAATGTTTAAAAAATTGTACCTTTGCGCTTTTGAAAATGCCGTGATGACAACGTATTGCTCAAAAGGAGTGGTGCGTCGCGGCATGGAATCAGTAGGATTTTCTGTAGAAAAATTACCCGGACCGCCGGGGAAACGGGAAATTTTGAGAGCAAGGAAGGTAAGTTTATAGTTCGTAATTATTAGTTTTTAGTATGAAGAATAATTTTCAGGGTTTACAATATTTTTTAGTTCCCTATTTTTTGTTTTTTGTCGTAATTCTTGCTGCTTTGATTCAATATCCAAAAGCTGAACTTCATTTGCTAATGAATGAAAATCACTCTGCATTCGGAGATTGTTTTTTTAGGAATCTAACAGAGTTGGGAGGTGGTTGGTTACCTTTTGTGCTTTTGGCATTATTGCTTTTATACAGATACAGTTGGTCACTATACTTACTTTCAGCGCAGTTTTTAGGAGGAATAATTTCAACAATTGCCAAAAGAACCTTCGATGACCCGCGTCCTTTACTCTATTTTCAGGAAAATTACTCGGAAGTTACTTTACCGCTGGTGGAGGGTGTGAGGATGTACAGGATGCACAGTTTTCCTTCCGGACATACAATTACCGCATTTGCATTGTTTTTTGGATTGTCTTTGCTTGTAAAAAACAAATGGCTGAAAATGTTTTTTTTCGTGATGGCAGCTTTAGTCGGTTATTCCCGAGTGTACTTATCACAACATTTTGCGGTAGATATTTTTGCCGGTTCGATCATTGGGATACTTTCGGCGTGGATTTGCTATCCGCTTTTTACAAAAATGGATATAAAATGGGGCAAACGTGCGCTTTCGGATGTTTTTCTTAAAAAAAATCGCAGATAACTTTCGTAAAATCAAAATAAAAGCATTATCTTTGCAGTCCTTAAAATTATTGGAACATAGCGTGTAAGCGCTGTTCTTAATGTACAACTTAATAAATTCAGTATTATGTATTTAACTTCTGAGAAGAAACAAGAGCTGTTTAAAAAACACGGAATTCAAAAATCAGCAACCGATACAGGTTCCGCAGAATCTCAAATTGCGCTATTTACGTACCGCATCAATCATTTGACTAAACACTTGAAACAAAACAAAAAAGATTTTGCAACTGAACGTGCACTTGTAATGTTGGTAGGAAAACGCCGTCGTATGCTTGATTATCTGATGAAGAAAGACATTAATCGTTACCGTGCCATCATCAAAGAATTAGGAATTAGAAAGTAAGCACTTTATTTGCGATTGTAGATTTTAAATATACGATTGTAAAAAACTTATTCTCAATCTTATATAAAAGGCATTTCAGTTTTGGAATGCCTTTTTTGTTAACTTTTTTCAACTCACTCAACCAAAATGAAACCAGCTATTCCAAAAGGTACTCGTGATTTCTCGCCGCAAGAAATGGCGAATCGCAACTATATTTTTAATACAATAACTGACGTTTTTCGCTTGTACGGATTTCAGCAAATTGAAACGCCGGCGATGGAAAACCTTTCTACCCTGATGGGAAAATACGGCGAAGAAGGCGACAAACTACTGTTTAAAATTCTAAATTCAGGAGATTTCTTATCCAATGTTTCAGATGATGAATTTGCAGAAAAAAACAGTTTGAAACTTGCCAATAAAATCTCTGAAAAAGGGCTTCGTTACGACTTGACAGTTCCTTTTGCACGTTTTGTGGTTCAACACAGAAATGAGATTACGTTTCCGTTCAAACGTTATCAAATTCAGCCTGTTTGGCGCGCTGACCGCCCGCAGAAAGGACGTTACCGCGAGTTTTATCAATGCGATGTGGATGTAGTGGGAAGTGATTCACTGATTAACGAGTTGGAATTGATACAAATTGTGGATGAAGTTTTCAGACGATTGAAAATCAATGTTGTGCTGAAAATCAACAACCGCAAAATTCTTTCCGGTATTGCCGAAATTGTAGGCGAAGCAGAGCGGATTACCGACATTACAGTTGCCATCGACAAACTGGATAAAATCGGACTGGATAATGTGAACAAGGAAATGGCAGAAAAAGGCATTTCCGCTGATGCAATCGAGAAAATTCAACCGATATTAAAACTTTCCGGAAGCAATCAGGATAAGCTTAACGAGTTAAAAACGATTTTGGCAAGTTCTGAAACCGGATTGAAAGGTGTGGAAGAGATGGAAACCATTTTCAACCTTTGTGAAAGTGTGAAAATACAGACAGCGGTTGAGTTGGATTTGACGCTTGCACGTGGGCTGAATTATTACACCGGAGCCATTTTTGAAGTGAAAGCATTGGATGTGGAAATTGGGAGCATTACCGGTGGTGGGCGCTACGATAATCTCACAGGTGTTTTCGGGATGCCGGGCGTTTCAGGCGTGGGCATTTCTTTTGGTGCCGACCGCATTTACGACGTGCTGAACCAACTCAATCTTTATCCTGAGACATCGGAAGAGCAGACTCAGATTTTATTTGCTTCTTTCGGCGAAAAAGAATTGGCATTTTGTCTCCCTTGGGCAAACGAGCTTCGTCAACGCGGTATTAATGTGGAAGTTTATCCCGAACCCGTAAAAATGAAGAAACAGATGAGCTATGCCGACAGCAAGAATATCCCGTTTGTTGCCATTGTAGGAGAAAACGAAATGAACGCAAACAAAGTGATGCTGAAAGATATGAAAACGGGCGAGCAGAAGTTGCAGACATTAGAAGAAGTAGAGTCAACCCTCAGATGCATAAACGGATAACACTTTCATACCGTGAAAATTAACTATTCATCAGCCTCACTTCCTACTGACTTTCAGCTGTTTGATGAATTTACGGAACAGTATATCTGGTATAACGAAAAGTAACGAGTAAGCAGAATTGATGGCGATTTAGTTTCATCAAGTTGGAATTATTGTTTCATCAAGTCGACACTACAGTTTCAATAAGAAGAATTACAATACGCATGCTGTCAAAATAGCTTTGGCTTCCTTTTTCTTGCTTCTTCCAGTGAAAGTAAATCTTGTCTCGGCACTTGCTTTTCCCGCAAAGCCTGATATTCTGAACGGGTTTGTTCCACCAATTCTGCCTTTGCGGTTTTATTCATCAGTTGCAGAGCTACCGCCACATTCTGTGACGCATCTTTGGTGTGAACTACAAATCCATTGGTGTAGTTGGGGGCTATTTTTACGGCTGTATGAATTTTGGATGTAGTGGCGCCGCCAACCATCAGCGGAATGTTCAATCCTGCTTTTTCCATCGCTTTCGCTACGTTGCACATTTCTTCGAGAGAAGGCGTTATAAGTCCGCTCACGCCTACGATATCTACTTTTTCATCAATGGCAGTTTGAATGATTTTTTCGGTTGGGGTCATCACTCCTAAGTCAATGACTTCAAAGTTGTTGCAAGCAAGAATAACTCCGCAAATGTTCTTCCCGATATCGTGTACATCGCCTTTTACCGTAGCAAAAAGGTATTTTCCGGCAGACGAACCGGCGCCGCTTGCTTTCGTTTTTTCTATTTCGGGCTGAAGGATGGCAACCGCCTTTTTCATCGTGCGAGCGGTTTTCACCACTTGTGGAAGAAACATTTTGCCTGCACCAAACAAATCGCCGACCAAGTTCATCCCGTTCATCAACGGCTTTTCGATGATATCAATCGCCGAAGGATAAACTTGCAAAGCTTCCGCAATGTCTTCTTCCAAGTAATCGCTTATCCCTTTTAACAGGGCATATTCCAATCGTTTATCCAACGGATCGGAACGCCAAGCATCTACATGCTCGGTTTTTTCTTCCAACTTTTCAGCCTTTATCTTTTCTGCAAAGTCAATCATCCGTTCCGTTGCATCCGAACGACGATTGAGCACGATATCCTCCACGTACTGAAGCATATCAGCAGGGATATCTTCGTAAATCTGCAACATCCCGGCATTAACAATTCCCATATCCATTCCCGCGCGAATGGCGTGATACAAGAACACGGAATGAATCGCTTCACGCACCGGATTGTTGCCGCGGAAAGAGAACGACAGGTTGCTCACACCGCCACTCACTTTGGCGTACGGAAGGTTTTCTTTAATCCATTTTGTAGCGCGGATAAAATCAACGCCGTAATTATTATGCTCCTCAATTCCCGTTGCAATCGCCAGTACATTGGGGTCGAAGATAATATCCTGTGGCGGGAAATTCACTTTTTCAGTCAGCAATTTATAAGCTCGCGCAGCAATTTCAATTTTTCTCTCGAAACTATCAGCTTGTCCTTTTTCGTCAAAAGCCATCACCACTACCGCAGCACCATAGCGTTTAACTCGTTGTGCATGAGCCAAAAACTCTTCTTCGCCTTCTTTCAGGCTGATGGAATTGACGATACACTTTCCTTGTACGCATTTCAGACCCGCTTCGATTACCTCCCATTTTGAGCTGTCGAGCATAATCGGCACACGTGCAATTTCAGGTTCAGACGCCAAGTAATTCAGGAAAGTTACCATTTCAGCCTTGCTGTCCAGCATCGCATCATCCATATTGATATCGATAACCTGTGCCCCGTCTTCTACTTGCTGTCGCGCCACGGACAGCGCCTCGTCGTAATTCTTTTCTTGTATCAATCGAAGAAACTTTCGCGATCCGGCTACATTACAGCGCTCGCCGATGTTTATAAAAAGGGAATTCGGTTGAACTACCAACTCTTCCAACCCACTCAAATGCAAATTAAAATCTTTCTCTGCCGGTTTCCTTACTTCGGCATTTTCAATTAACCTTTGATACGCTTTTATGTGCTCAGGCGTTGTTCCACAGCATCCACCGATGATATTAACCAATTTTTCATCAAAATACTCTTTTACTTGCAAAGCCATTTTCTCGGCAGTTTCATCGTATTCACCAAATTGATTGGGCAGTCCGGCATTGGGATAAGCGCTTACAAAATAAGGAACGTGCTTGGAAATTTCTTGCAAATAAGGCTTTAAGTCTTTCGCTCCAAATGAACAATTCAAGCCGATAGAGAGCAATTCTGCGTGTGAAACCGAAGTTAAAAAAGCACCGATTGTTTGTCCTGAAAGCGTCCGACCGCTTTTGTCCGTAACGGTAACGGAAAGCATTAATTCAACTCTTTTACCGACTTCAGACATTGCTTCTTCTGCTGCAAAAATAGCAGCTTTGGCATTTAGCGTATCAAAAATGGTTTCAATCAACAATGCGTCAACACCACCTTCAATCAACGCAACCATCTGTTCTTTGTATGCCGACACCAAGTCATCGAAACTCACAGCTCGGAAAGCCGGATTATTCACGTCGGGCGACATGGACGCCGTTTTGTTGGTCGGGCCCACAGCACCTGCTACGAAACGGGGCTTGGAAGGATTTTTTGCTGTAAATTTATTTGCAGCTTTACGTGCTAAACGTGCAGCTTCAAGATTTATTTCATAAACGAAATTGCTCATCCCGTAATCATCCATCGAGATGCGCTGGGCATTAAACGTATTTGTTTCGATAATGTCTGCCCCGGCTTCAAGATATTGACAATGAATGTCGTAAATAATTTCGGGCTGTGTAAGTACCAACAAGTCGTTGTTCCCTTTTTGCAGAATTTTCACGTCCGCAAACCGATTGCCACGATATGCTTTTTCATCCAGCTTGTGGTGCTGTATCATCGTTCCCATTGCTCCGTCGAGCACCAAAATTCTTTTCTCTAATTCGGTTCTTAAACTCATATATGCCAATTTTACTGCAAAAATACATAATTTAATCCATAAAAAACGCCGTAAGAAGAACTTACAGCGTTTTATAAAAAGAAGTGATGTTTTTTAGAACGTAATCAAACCCTTTCCTGTCATTTCTTTTGGAATGTCAATTCCCAATACTTGACAAAGCGTGGGCGACACATCAGCCAAAATACCGTGTTCGATTTTTGCATTTTTATTATCTGTAATGTAAACAAGCGGTACCGGATTCAGTGAATGAGCAGTGTTGGGCGAGCCGTCGGCATTAATTGCATTATCGGCGTTTCCGTGGTCAGCGATGATAACGGCTTCGTAATCGTTGGCTTTCACGGCTTCGATTACTTTTTCCACACACTTATCAATGGTTTTAATGGCTTTCACGATGGCTTCTTTCACACCTGTATGCCCCACCATATCACCGTTTGCAAAGTTTAGTACAATAAAATCGTACTTTTGCGAATTAAGCGCTTCCACCATCTTGTCTGCAATTTCAGGTGCGCTCATCTCCGGTTGCAAATCGTACGTGGGTACCTTGGGCGAAGGAATTAAGATACGCTCTTCGCCGGGGAATTCGGCTTCACGCCCGCCCGAGAAAAAGAACGTTACGTGAGCAAATTTTTCTGTTTCCGCTACGCGCAATTGTTTCAAACCGAGATTTGAAACATATTCACCCATTGTGTTTTGTACGTTTTCTTTATCGAAAAGAACGTTCAATCCTTTGAAAGTACTGTCGTACGGCGTCATCGTGAAATACTGCAACGGAATGGTATGCATGCCGTTCTCAGGCATATCCTGCTGTGTCAGCACAATTGTCAATTCTTTTGCACGGTCATTTCTGAAATTAAAGAAAATCACCACATCGCCTTCTTCAATTTTTGCCACAGGATTTCCTTCTGCATCTACGTGTACAATAGGTTTAACAAACTCATCAGTAACTCCTGCATCGTATGAGTTTTGCATCGCTTGCACCATATCTGTAGCCGGAGTTCCCACACCGCTTACCATTAAATCATACGCCTGCTTTATCCGTTCCCAACGTTTATCACGGTCCATTGCGTAATAACGTCCGATAATTGACGCTATATTCCCTGTGGTTTTATCAATGTGGTTTTGTAGTTGCTTGATAAAGCCTTTTCCACTTTTCGGGTCGGTATCGCGACCATCCATAAATGCGTGAATATAAGTATCTTCTACGCCGTATTCTTTGGCGATATCAATTAATTTCAGCAAATGATCCAGCGAACTATGTACTCCACCATCAGAAACTAAACCCAATAGATGGATTTTTTTCTGATTATCACGAGCATACGAATAGGCTTTGATGATTTCGGGATTTTGAAGGATGCTGTTGTCGCGACATGCGCGGTTAATTTTCACCAAATCTTGGTAAACTACGCGTCCGGCTCCGATATTTAAGTGTCCTACTTCTGAGTTTCCCATTTGTCCGTCAGGCAAACCCACATTTTCGCCGGATGCCAGCAGGTAAGAGTTTGGATAGGTTGCCAACAATTTATCCCAGTAGGGTGTTGGCGTGTTGTAAATCAAGTCCGCTTCCGATTGGTTGCCGATGCCCCAACCGTCTAAAATCATTAAAAGTGCTTTTTTTCTCATTTTTATATATTGTGTTTTTTGTAATCTATTTTCGGGATGCAAAATTACTCATTTTTTGGCACTTATTCTTAGTTTTTGAGATTAAATTGATGTGATTTTTTTAGATTGCTACGCATCAAGAACATAAACGGTATATTTCAATTTCATACAACTGATTTAAAAAACTATCTTTGCAGAATCAAAAAACTCATATTCATGTTTATCGTTCTTGGCTGTATGTTGGCAGGAATATTGATTGGTATCCTGCTTCGCAAAAAGAAAATCCGCTTTGTTCAGCAATTAATTATAACGCTGATCTGGCTCTTATTGTTTTTCTTAGGGTTGGAAATCGGGTCGAATAAAGATGTCATTTCACAATTTGGGAAACTTGGACTGGAAGCATTTTTGATTGCAACAGCGGGAACTCTGGGAAGTGTGGTAATGGCAAAATTATTGTGGAATGTGATTGAAAAGAAAAAGGGAAACTCAACAAACGACTGAAATTTAAAGCTTCAAGTAAAAATCTTTGACTAACTCACTATATTCATCGGTGTAAATTCCTCGTTCTTTTTCGATGGTAAGTTCTGAAATTTTACAATCTGACTTTTTCTTTTTAAATTCAAGCAACAAACGTTTTGCTGCTTTTTCATGATTAGGGAATACGTTTACTTTCTGTTTGCAGAATAGACCTTCATTTTCAGCTAATTCAATAAATCGCTCACCTTCAACAACGGGTAATATCACACACAGTTTGCCATTATCACTCAAAATTTTTTTTGCGTTTTTTACCAAATCCACGTGCGGAAGTGTTTCTGAATGACGGGCAATTGAACGAGATTGCAACGGATTTTTCAGGGAATTATTAAAAAAAGGGGGATTGGAAACAATTAAATCATACGTTTCTGTCGTTTTAGTTGCAAAATCTTGAAATGAAGTATGCAAAACTGAAATCCGACTTTTCCAAGGTGAATTTTCAATATTTTCTTTCGCCTGCAGTGCGCAGTTCTCGTCAATATCAATTGCCGTTATTTTTGCTTCACTTCTTTGTGCCAGCATCAAAGCTATCAGTCCTGAGCCACATCCCACATCCAAAATCGTTTTTGCGTTCTGAACATCTGCCCATGCACCAAGCGTAACTCCGTCAGCGCCCACTTTCATGGCGCATTTGTCATGAAAAACGGTAAAATGCTTAAATTGAAAATAAGGATTTGACATTTCAAAAACAGAAATTATCTGCGACTACCGATATTTCTTGACGGACGAGAAGATTTTCTGTTTGGTGATGTAGAGCGACTTTCTGAAGATCGTTTTTGTGGCGATCGAAAGGTACCATTTGAAGAAGATTTCCGGTTTGATGGTGCCGGTCTAATGTCTCGTGACTGACGGCTTTTTGAAGGCACACCCGGACGAACTACACGGTTTTCGCTATTTCGAACAGGCCTGTTACCCGTGTCGACCCTTTTCCGCTGATTTTGATTAATCGCACTTCTGCTTGTTCGTACAGGTCTGTTATAGGGTCTTCTTTGATACGAATTTTGCGATTGTCGTCTTATATTATCTGCTCTATTGGTGGGATCTGTTCGTG
>JAAYSS010000046.1 GCA_012518275.1 Bacteroidales bacterium | reverse complement strand
TCTACCAAGAACAAAAAGCAATCAAGAGGACTATCCGCTGCGTTAGTCATTGTACTGGCTTTTGTAGCAGCGCTTCTTATTTACAATTTTGTATTTGGAAATCCTGCGAACTTTATCGACAATAATCCTGAAAATTACCCTAAAGAAGGTAATATGTTAGGTACGATTTATAAAGGTGGATTCGTAGTTCCAATTCTTGTTACTTGGTTATTGACAGTTATCATTTTAAGTGTAGAGCGTTTTATTGCACTAAACAGATGTCGTGGAAAAGGTAACTTAAATAATTTTGTTTATAATGTTAAGCAAAAATTAGAAGCAGAAGATATTCAAGGTGCGAAAGAACTTTGTGCAAAACAAAAAGGTTCGGTTGCAGCGGTGGTTGATGCTGGCCTTAATACATATGAACAAATGGCTGCTGATGAGACAGGGCTTCTGAAAGAGCAAAAATTAGCCGCCATCAGCACCACAATTGAACAAGCTACAGCTCTTGAAATGCCGACGATGAACCAAAACATGCCGGTAATTGCTACATTTACCAACTTATCGGTATTGACCGGTCTTTTCGGAACTGTAATGGGTATGATTCGTGCGTTCTCCTC
Source organism: Bacteroidales bacterium (assembly GCA_012518275.1). Lineage (GTDB taxonomy): Bacteria > Bacteroidota > Bacteroidia > Bacteroidales > Paludibacteraceae > UPXZ01. Next base: position 8,023 of record JAAYSS010000046.1, on the reverse strand, counting down.
TCTTGGAGGTAGCGGTGGCGGTGTTGACTCTGCAGCTCTTTCCGTAGGTATTTCTGAGGCGTTAGTTAATACTGCTTTTGGTATCTTAGGTGGTATGCTTGCAGTTATTGCTTATAACTATTACTCAGCGAAAATTGATAACATTTCTTACGCTATTGACGAAATCGGATTTGCTATTACTGGTGTTTTCCAATCTAAACATTAATTAGACTCTAATCGTGAGAGATTAAAATGTAATTTAATTTTTTCACAATTATTAAATTACAATTTTACAATTGATTCGTTTAATTAATTAAAAAGATAAGAAACATGGGTAAGATAAAAGTAAAAAAGAAAGATACGTGGATTGACATGACTCCGATGAGTGACGTAATGGTATTACTGCTCACATTCTTCATGTTGACATCTACGTTCTTAAAACCTGAACCATTGACAGTTGCAACACCGATGTCTGTTTCGGAAATTAAAATTCCCGAAATAAATGTGCTCTCTGTTTTGGTTTCGCCGGAAGGTCAGGTTTTTCTTGATCTTGATGGTCAAGAAGATAGGGTAAAAGCGCTGGAAACAATGGCTGACAATTATAATATACAGCTTACCGACCAAGAAAAGTACGATTTTAGTATCGGAACATCTTTTGGTGCACCAATGCAGGCATTCAAACAGTTTATGGCACTTTCGGATGATCAAAGAAGTGAAGAATTGCCAAAACTTGGAATCCCAACCGACTCAACTGACAACCAGTTTAAAGGATGGGTGCTGGCAGCAAGAGAGATAAAAGGGAAAGATATGGTAATAGCTATTAAAGCTGATGCTAAAACACCATATCCGGCTATTCAAAACGTGATGAGTTCTCTTCAAGATTTGAAAGAAAACCGTTATAATTTGATTACTTCACTTCGTGAGGTAGCGCCTCCTTCTTTATCGGATAATTAGCTAAAAGTAAATTTCAACTCTTGAAAGAGAGTATTAAGAAATTGAAATTGATAAAAACTATTAAAAAGAACAAAAGATATGACGCAAAATGGTACTGGTGAAGGCAGAAGAAAGGGTGAACGTAAAAAACTGGATACCCGGGTGGATTTTACACCCATGGTGGACATGATTATGTTGCTTCTTACTTTCTTTATGCTTGCCACCACTTTGAGTAAACCGCAAACCATGGAAATTGCTTTGCCTGCAAAAGAGACAGGGATTGATGATAAAAACAAGACGTTGGCAAAAGCATCCGAAGCAGTTACACTCTATTTGGGTGCGAACGATAAGGTTTACTATTTTATGGGAGAACCGGAGCCTCAGACACCGAACTTCCTTCAACAAACAGACTATTCGGCAGATGGTTTGAGAAAAATTCTGCTGGAGAAAAACCGTAAAGCGGTTGTGAAAGTAATGGAGCTGAAAGACAAAAAACTGAGGATGCAGATTTCGCAAGAGGACTTTGATTCTGAGCTAAGCAAAATCAAAACGGAAGATGGAACTCCAACCGTTATTATTAAACCGTTGGACAATTCTAACTATGACAATCTAGTATCAGCTCTCGATGAAATGCTTATATGTAGTGTTGGTAAATATGCAATTACCTCAATAGATGAAAACGATAAGAAAATGCTCGCTAATTCCAATGTGGATTTTAAAGCAGTAGAATAATCGTTTTATAATTAGTAATCAGATAAAAAATAGATAATGGCTAAAGATATTAATTTAACAGATGAGAAGTGGATTGATTTAATCTTTGAGGGGCGGAATAAAAATTACGGAGCATACACGTTACGTAAAAATACCCCAAAAAGACATACATTCGCGTTCATTGTTGTCATGTTGGCCACAGCCTTGATTGTCTTAGCTTCTATTGCTGCAAGCAAGATAAGCAGAGCAAGACAAGAAAGAAAGGAAGCCATGACACAAGTTTCAGCATTGTCAGACATTGAACTTGACAAACCGGAAGAATTGCCGGAAGAAAATCAAGTGAAGAAATTTGAAGCACCACCTCCCGTTGAATTGAAAAGTACCATTCAGTTTACAGCTCCGGTCATTAAAAAAGACGAAGAAGTGCCGGAAGAGCAAACTATGAAATCGCAGGAAGAACTTGTAAAGTCTGACGTGCAGATTTCTATTGCTGACGTGAAAGGTACTGATGAAGAAACCGGTGTGGATATTGCGACACTGCAAGAACATAAAGTGATTGTGCAAGAGGAGAAAGAAGAGGTGAAAGAAGAAAAGGTGTTCGAGATAGTAGAGCAACCGCCTTCCTTCCCCGGTGGAGAATCTGCATTGTACGAATGGCTCAGTAAGAATATTAATTATCCGGTTATTGCCCAAGAAAATAATATTCAAGGACGTGTTACCTGTCAGTTTGTTGTGGGGCGTAACGGAGAGATTGAAGATGTGAGAGTTGTTCGTGGTGTGGATCCAAGTTTGGATAAGGAAGCCATTCGTGTTATCAAATCGATGCCGAAATGGATTCCCGGAAAACAAGGAGGAAATGCTGTAAAGGTAAGATACACGTTACCTGTACAGTTTAAATTGCAGTAATTTAGTGGTTCATCATACGTAACACACTGCTATTAGAGACAAAATTTAACCGATTCCATATCCTCGGAATTTGGTTAAATTTTGTTTGTTAAATAGTTGATGATTGTGTGTCGGCTATAGTTGTTGGATTAATTATTCTTGAAAAAATATAACAATCAAAATTTAATACTTAACTTATTATGAAAAATTCTTATTCAATTTCGGTTACGCTTCTGCTTGTGTTGTTATTTGTGGCGTGTGGGAAACAAAAAAACAAAGAAGGTCAGAACACAATGAGAAGCGGATACATTAAAATAGCTGTTGACCAAACCGTACAGAATGTTATTCAGCAAGAAATAGACGTATTTGAGAGCCTGTATCCTGCTAAGATAGAGCCAATTTACACTTCAGAACAAGAAGCTGTTGAATTGCTGAAAAAAGACAGTGTCCGCTTTGCTGTTACTGCCAGAAAATTTATGCCGGATGAACTTCAGTATTTTAAATCAAAGTCATTTGAGCCGGAAGCCGTTCGAATAGCAATTGACGGAATTGCAATAATAACGCATCCTTCCAACAAGAATAATGTTATCAGCATAAAAGACATGAAGCGTGTTCTCACAGGTGAGGTTACGCAGTGGAATCAGCTGTACCCGGGGTCAGGATTGGGAAAAATTCAAGTAGTATTTGATAATACAAACTCAAGTATTGTGCGTTATGCCAACGATTCTATTTGCCGAGATAAACCACTTTCAAGGGAGCTAAATGCATTAGAATTGAATGAGGAAGTAGTAAATCACGTATCCAAAACGCCAAGTGCAATGGGGCTGATTGGAGTGAATCATATCAGTGATGAAAACGATTCTATTGTAATGGAGTTTACTAAAAAAGTACAGGTAATGAGTGTGGCATATGATGACGATGCAAATGAAGATAACAGCGTACAGCCTATGCAGTACTACTTGTACACAGCAGATTATCCTTTCCGTCGAGAAATTTTTGTGTTGCTAAACGACCCAAGAGGAGAGCTGCCGAAAGGATTTACGCGATTTATAGCAAGTGACAAGGGACAGCGAATTATTAAAAGGACAGGATTATTGCCATCTACCATGCCTATCCAAGCTGTGAAAATAGTTGAATAAATTAAAATGAAGTTAAATACAAAAAAATTGGTATAAATTTTGGATTATATAGTGAAAAATAATTTTTAAAGAAAATAATACTAACAAATACATGAATACGAAAATGAAAAAAGGAATGATTCTGACCTTGTTTGTTGCGTTTTTTACGATGATGTTCGCAAGTAACAAGACTGCTATTGATTATTATGAGTCTGGAGATTTAGAAAAGGCTAAATCTTTATTTTTAGCTGCACCGAGTTTGGATGCAATGGATTATTACTACCTGGGGCAAATCTTTTTGAGAGAAAAGAATACAGGTGAAGCTACTAAGAGTTTCAATAAAGGACTTCAAGCCGATCCGACAAATCTATACAACAGTGTTGGTTTGGCTGCCATTCAAATGGCTACAGATCAAAAAGGAGCTGACAAAGCGTTAAAATCGATCAGTAAAAACAAGCTTTATAAGAAAAATCCTCAAATGCAAGTTGCTATAGCTGAGGCATACGCAAGAAATAACAACGTTGAAAAGATGCAATCATACTTGGCAAAAGCCAAAAAAGCGGATAAAAAGAGTGCGCTTCCTTACATTCTTGAAGGAAACTTGCTGATGGAGCAAGGTAATGGAAATGAAGCCGCTGTGCAGTTTGAAAATGCCAGGTATTTTAATCCAAATTCGAAAATAGCGTTGGTGAAACTGGCTCAACTTTACGTGGGCACCAAAAGACAAATTGCATTTGACTACTTAGACAGAGCAACAGCTATCGACCCGAATTATGAGTACGGATGGAAAACGCAGGCAGATCTTCGTCGTGAAGTAGGATTTTATCCGGAAGCGAAAGCCGCTTTTGAAAAATACTTGAGCTTAGTAAAACCAACTCCACAAGACCAACAAATTTACGGGCAAATTCTTTATTTTGCTGAAGATTATGATGCTGCAATGGATGCGTTGGCTAAGGCGCCGGTAAATACGGTTACAAATCGCTTGAAAATGTACAGCAGATACAATCAGCAACAATTTGAAGAAGCACTACCGTTGGCAAAAACACTGGTAGAAACAGCTCCGAAAGCAGAACTGATTTTTCAGGATTATGCTTACTTTGCTGATATGCTGAACAAAACAAAGGATTATATCAATGCTGCCAAATACTTAGAACAAGCATATCTGCTCGATACAACTCGCACAAGCACCATTACCGATATCGCGAGAGCTTATGATAGGGCAAAAGAGTATCCGAAAGCAATTGAATACTATACCAAAGCAATTGAGGTTAACCCGGAGCATACGATGGCAGACATCTATCAACTTGCAACTGCATATTACAGTGCAGGAACTGATACTGTTGCAACTCCTGATGCTCAAAAACGTACCGAGTGCTTAACCAAAGCATCAGAAACCTATGGTGAAATGGCAACACTGTTCCCGGACCATTATTTAGGACTTTTTTCACAGGCGCGCGTTAATTCTGCTATGGATCCGGAGACTAAGGGGCGTGCAAAGCCTTACTATGAAAAAGTATTGCCGCTCTTGATGAAAACTCCGGATGAGCGTAAGAAAGAAATATTGGAAGTATATCAATACATGGGAATTTATTATCTAAAACGAGATGATTATTCTAAGTCCCGTTCATACTGGTTAAAAGTTCAAGAGCTTGATCCTAAAAATGCCATTGCAAAGCAAGTAATCACAAGTATTGATGCTGCAAGGAAAAGATAATAAATTTGATTTGAATTAAAAGAGACTGCTTTCGGGCAGTCTTTTTTTTGCTTAAAATAAAAATAGTAACTTTGCACACATTTTTAGCACGAGTAGCACGAGACTTTGGATAATTATACCACACATACTTTAGACAATGGATTGCGCATAATTCATATGCATCAAGAGTCGCCGATTTCTTATTGTGGAGTTATTGTTGATGTAGGTTCACGAGATGAAAAAGTGCAGGAGTACGGCATGGCGCACTTCATTGAACACATGCTTTTTAAAGGAACGAGAAAACGCCGTTCGGCACAGATTATAAATCGGTTGGAAGATGTAGGAGGAGAATTGAATGCCTATACATCCAAAGAAGAAACAGTGGTGTATGCCGGTTTCCTAAAAGAATATAGTGAACGCACCATTGAATTGATTGCCGATTTAATTCAGCATTCTACCTTTCCGCAGGCGGAAATTGATAAGGAAATTGTAGTAATTAAGGATGAAATAAATTCGTACAACGACAGTCCTGCTGAACTAATCTACGACGATTTTGAAGAAATGCTTTTTAATTCAAACCCGATGGCTCATAATGTATTGGGTACGAAAGAAAACTTGGATGGCTTCACTACACAGCAGGCAAGAGCATTTTACAAACAGTTTTATCAGCCGGAAAATATGGTGTTCTTCTATTTGGGGAAGACCGATTTTAAGAAAATTGTAAAATGGACAGAAAAGTATTTCTTATTCCATCAAAACGGCTTTGAAAATCATGTTCGAGAAGTGCCGAAGTATGAGCTGCATGAAACGCTGACCTTGCAGAAAGATACTTTTCAGACACATTGCTTGATGGGTGCAAGAGCATATGATATTTATCACGAAGATCGGCTTTCGCTCTATCTGCTGAATAATATTTTGGGTGGTCCGGGTATGAACAGTCGGCTGAATTTATCGTTGAGAGAAAAAAACGGGTTAGTTTACAATGTAGAATCAACGGTGCAGATATTTACCGATTGCGGTTGGTGGGGGATTTATTTTGGTGCTGACCCGGATAATGCCGATAGATGTGAAAAGCTGATAAGGAAAGAGTTGGTAAAGCTTTGTGAAAACAGAATTTCAGATGTGAAACTGAAAAAATACAAGTTGCAGTTGCTCGGGCAATTAGCTATTGCTTCTGAAAATAAAGAGAACGTTGCCTTATCGCTCGGTAAGAGCTATTTGCGCTATGGAAAGTACGACAGTAATGAACAGGTACGTAAGGACATTGAATCCATCACTTCCGAAAAGCTGCAAGAAGTTGCAAGAGAGTTGTTTGATGTAAATAAACTTACCGTATTAAAGTACGTGGGGGCATGATGTTGGAAGAGTACATAGCAGCCCATTCTGATGACGAGCCGGATTACTTGGCAAAAGTAAATCGAAATACGTGGCTGAAGCAAATCAATCCCCGGATGTGTTCCGGGCATTTGCAAGGGCGGGTGCTCAGTATGCTCAGCAAGATGATTCAGCCCACGAATATTCTCGAAATAGGTACTTTTACCGGTTACTCGGCGCTTTGTTTGGCTGAATCACTGGGGGAAGACGGCAGCTTGGACACCATCGAAATTGACGATGAGCTAGAAGACTTTATCCGTGAGAGTTTCCACCTTTCACCATTGGGAAGAAAGATAAACCTGCATATTGGTGATGCGCTGGAAATCATTCCGACATTGAATAAAACCTATGACCTGATTTTCATTGATGCCGAAAAAGAACATTACCTTGATTACTACGAAATAACGCTGCCTTTGCTTCGAAAGGGTGGCTTTATAATTGCCGACAATACACTGTGGAACGGAAAAGTGATAAAAGAAATTGACCCTCACGATAAACAAACTACCGAAATTATGCGTTTCAATGATGTGGTCAAAGCCGATGAGCGAATAGAAAAGGTAATTCTGCCTATTCGAGACGGCTTGACTCTGATTAGAAAAAAATAACAACTTCAACAGTACTAAAATTATGATTTCTTTTATAGACCAGTATCCGTTTTTATTGCCAATATTTATTTTCTTCGGACGTATTTTTGACGTAACGTTAGGCACGTTGCGAATTATTTTTGTATCCAAAGGGAAAAAGACGATTGCACCAGTTATTGGGTTTTTCGAAGTGTTTATCTGGATTGTTATTATTTCGCAAATTCTTGCTCGAGCAAATGATTTAATAGCTTATATCTCTTATGCAGGAGGTTACGCAGCAGGAACTTATATTGGAATGCTGATAGAAAGTAAATTGGCTTTCGGCGTGTTATTATATCGTGTTTACACAAAAGAAAGTGGAAGCGAGTTGGTAAAAATGCTAAATAAAAGCGGGTACGGAGCCACCATGATTCACGGTGAAGGCTCTGTAGGTAAGGTAGATGTGGTTGAAACGGTGGCAGCACGTCAGTTGATGAAGAATATAGAAAGTGTAATCAATGATTTTGATGACAACGCATTCTATGTTACCGAAGATGTGCGAACAGCGCAAAACGGCATTTTCCCCAAAACGGCAAGTATTTTCAAGCGTTGGCGACCTGGGAAGTAAGGGTTCCCGTCGTACGATTTTTCCGTGAAATGTTCTGTGAAGTATTCAACTGCTGTATCAGCTACTATTTCAGCAGTAGTATCAAGTACTTTATCAGGCTACGTATTAAAATATTTTTGTAAGTCATTAAAATCCATGT
>JAAYSS010000045.1 GCA_012518275.1 Bacteroidales bacterium | reverse complement strand
GTTTAGAGAAAAAGATAGCCCATCAAGATGCGATCGAACGAAACGCCATCGAAGGAAAATTTGGTGAAGGCAAACGCAAGTATGGCCTTGGCCGTATTTCCGCACGCCTTCAAACGACCAGTGAAACGGTCATTGCCTTACAATTCCTGGTCATGAACCTGGAAAAAGTCCTCCGGGATACTTTTTTGTCTTTTTTCCAAATCTGGAAAGCACTTTATCTTTTTGTGAATAGAAAGAAATACACGTTGATTATAGAAAAATGAAGGTTGTTCAGTAAACCCTACCTTATCAAAATCAAATATTTCCTCCCAAAAAAGCATCCCCCAATTAATCCAATATTTCATTCATTCGAATATCCCACACAATTATTCCATGAAAAAGTTGATTCACCACAGTTTGTATGTCAAAAATTAAAATCTTGTACATGAAAAAATGCCTATAGAGGTAACTGTTACTATGTGAATAAAATAGACTTTCACACGACAAAATTTTACAATGATGTTAAACTATTTTTTCAAAATTCATATGAATCAGGGTGAGGCTTTGATGCAATTTAAGCAAGTACAAGAAGCATCCTATTTAACTGCCGAAAAAGCTTGGAGTTACCGAGCGATCTTACGTTATTTTTATATTCAACATGAACGGATGAGGGAGTTTCTTTTTCCAGAAGAAATTTATGAGCATGTAAAAAGTTTACCGGGATTTGAAGATTATACACAAGAGCAACTTCATCAAGATTTGGATCAACTCGTTCGTTGGAATAATCTGCATGCGATTCAGGAAACAGGCAAGGCAAGAACGATTGAAGAATTTAAAAAGAAAAGATTCCGCTATCAATGTACTCCTTATACCGTCGAGTTTGAAAGAATGTTAGTAGAAATGGAAGCAGATGGAGAGACATTTGGTGGTTCGTTAGAGAAAAAAGAGTTTGAGCGACTCTACCAAACTTTATATGAACTAGAAAAATTGTTGAAACGATCTTCACTACCAGAACGAGATGAATGTGCGCAAATTTGGAATGATTTGTTTACTTATTTTCGTTCTATTAAGCAAAATACGTCCGATTATATCGCCCATATCAATAGTGAAGAAGCGGAAGAACGGATGCAGACGGAAGCGTTTCTCGTATTTAAAGACCAATTTATTTCTTATTTACGAGATTTCATCATCGAACTTCAACAAACCGCATCGAAAATCCAACAAGTCCTGCAATCGATCGATCAAGCATCTTTACAATCTTTCGTTAAACAAGTGATTATCCATCGAAAACAAGTTCCTCGCTTCGAAGATTTAGCGAAAGATGATGAAGATTTGCTACAAATGGAACTCGGAAAATGGGAGAGCTTGAAAGTGTGGTTTTTAGGTAATCAACACGGTGAAAGTGAATTAGAAATGTTAGAAATCCGTACGAATGAACAAATTAGACGTATTACTCGGATCGTTCAAAGATTAGGTGAGCGTCATCAATATTTTAGAAATCGAAAAAAAGATTACTTACATTTAGCGGAATGGTTTTCTACTTTTTCAGATATAAAAGAAGCACATAAATTGTCCGCTGTAGTGTTTGGTGTATTTCATACGAAGCATATTTTTAGTGATCACGTTCCGACCGAAAATATTTATACGTCTGTATGGGAAGAAAAACCGATACATTACGAAACGAGTCCTAGAACGAGAAATTATCGGGAAAAAACACGTCCTAGCGCCATCGTCAGTCAAAAAGCTGAAAAAGAAAGAACGATATTAGAACATTTACAACGAGCGAAACAAGAACAAACGACGTTAGAAAATTATATGAAAGCTAATGAAATTCATGTAGAACAACTACCTATCGTCGAGCCATACGTTAGGAAAATATTGTTGAATTGGATCGGCAAGGCGATGAATCGTAAAGATAAAACATTCCAAACTGAGTTTGGTCATGTCGTCAAAATGAAGATCGATCCAAGTGAGCGAATCGTATTAAGGGCGACCGATGGAGAACTGGACATGCCGAAAGTAGTTTTTCAATTTACAGAACAATGATTATTCATTTTGAGGAATTTTTCACAAGAGATGGAGAATTATTGCGAACTTCTATCTTTACACTAATCTAATTTATTGAAAAAACTATTTTTATATGACATATCCACTCTTAAATCATTTGAGAGAAAAGAATCCATCCTAATTTTTCGAACGATCAACTATAAGAGGTGAAGCAATTGCGACAACAGACATTTGATGAACAAGCACAAACGGCCTTTCGTATTTTATTAGAAAGATTTTGGGTATTACGTTTGAAAGAACCGGAAACGTATCAATTGATCCGGGAGAGAGAAAAAGTGTTAAAACGTTACTTCGTCGAAAAGTTTGGATTTGACTTGATCGTCCATCAGCATTTCATCAAATTAGAAAAAATTCCAGTTGAAACGAAAAGTTGGATGGGAATACAAGATTTTCAAGAAACTCGTGATTATGTTATTTTTTGTTGTGCGCTCGCATTTACGGAAAGTAAGGAAGTCGAGGAACAATTTTTATTATCAAATATTTGTGAAGAGATTAAAGATTTGTATCCTGATGATATTCCACTCGATTGGACGAATTATCACCATCGTCGCTCGCTCGTTCGAGTCATAAAGTTCATGGAAAAATTATCAATCATTGAAACAGTTGAAGGAGAAACTGACCAATTTGCCCTAGATGAAGATGAAGAAGTGTTATATGAAACGACCATTTACGCTCGCTACTTTATGCGCACTTATCCGAAAGATATATTCGAATACGATTCTATTGAAGATATTTTAAATAGTGAATGGGAAAGACATGAAGCAGATGAACGTAGAAAACGAGTATATCGAAAATTGATCATTTCTCCTGTCGTCTATCGGGAAAACGAAGATGATCCTGATTTTAGTTATATTCGTAATTACCGTAATCGATTGAGAGAAGATTTGGCAGAACACACGTCATTTCGTTTAGAACTTTTCAAAAACAATGCACAACTCGTATCGGAAGAGCGGAAACAAGATTTGACACTGTTTCCTGATCAAAAATCAATGATGGATATTGCCATTCATTTTGCTAGTTACATCCGTGAACATATCGAAGAGTTTCAACCTGATGAATTTGATCAAATTAGAATGACATCTGTTAAACTAGAACAGACTGTGAAAACAGTGAAAGACATTTACGGAAATGGTTGGAGCAAACAATATCGTGAAAGTACAGTCAGAACAGTTGCACAAGAGTTGGTCGATCTTTTAATCGATTGGGAGATGATGACAATAGATGATGAAACGGATACGTACATTATTTTACCGTTATTAGGACGTTTGTCAGGTAATTATCCGAAAGACTTTAGGACGAAGGAGAAAAAACGATATGAGAAACAATAAATGGAAAATGAATCGTGCAGGTTTATTTAACTTTTGGTATTACAACGACGAAGAAATTTTTCATTTTTCTGATGGGAAATTGTTGTTACGTGGAAGTAATGGTTCGGGAAAGTCGGTGACGATGCAAAGTATTTTACCTGTTTTATTAGATGGAAAAACGTCTCCTGATCGACTTGATCCGTTCGGTTCGAAAGCTAGGAAAATAGAAGACTATTTACTAGGAGAAAAAGATATTGTCGACCGTGACGAGCGGACAGGTTATTTATTTTTAGAGTATAAACGTGAGAATACCAATCAATATATCACGACGGGTATCGGTTTGCAAGCACGCCGTTATAAAAGTTTGAATTTTTGGGGATTCATTCTTACGGATAATCGCCGAATTGGGAAAGACTTTTTCTTATACGAATATGAATATCACGCTGGGGAGAAACAGAAAATTCCTTTGTCACGTAGACAACTTGAAAACCGGATCGGTGATGGGGGACATGTCGTAACGAAAAGAGGAGATTATCGCAACCTTGTTAATAAATATATTTTCGGTTTTGAAAATATCGAAGCTTATGATGAATTGATCAAACTGTTAATTCAATTAAGAAGTCCGAAGTTGTCGAAAGATTTCAAACCGACCGTTATCTATGAAATTTTAGAAGCTTCTCTTCCACCATTAACAGATGAAGATCTCCGTCATTTATCAGATACGATCGAAAGTATGGACCAGACGAAACAGCAAATTGAACAGCTTGAGCGTGAACGAACTGCATTAGAAAAAATTGTCAAACGTTACGATCTGTATAATCAATATCGGCTTGCAAATACGGCTGAACAATATTTGAATACGAAACGAAAAGTTACAGAAACAGAGAAG
>JAAYSS010000044.1 GCA_012518275.1 Bacteroidales bacterium | reverse complement strand
GGTGCCGTTACCACCACTCCACCGCTTGCATTTTGCTCCGAGACAGCCATTGCGTAAGCCATTATCATACTCCTGCTTCTAAGGCTGGCACGATATCCTTTCGCCTTAATCCAATACGCAGATGCCTTGCGCCTGAGATTCAGCCCGCCGGGGAGTACGCCATCGGCATCCAATCCTTCTTGAATAGAGCGTTTCATCGCTTTCCATACTTCAAACAGGTAATCCCACGTATCGCTATTCTCGCGCCTTTTCACGTATTCCCAGTAATCTTGCCCTTTCTGCTCCACCAACGCCATAATTTCCGACATCGAATTATGCTCGTAAACGTGTTTTTCAGAATCATCCTGATTCTCTTCCATGATTTTTCCGCCACCTACGCTGTAAACCATCCAATCCTTGACCGAATTTCCTTGCACATCCAGCGCTTCGAATTTCATCCCGTTAGTATGAAACGGCAGCACGATTTCAGGCTTCCAAACAAATTCCACTTGCTCCGGAAGAAATGTTTCAATAATCGTTGCGTCGGTTAAGTGTCCTTTACCGGTTGCCGCTAAACTGCCGTAAAGCGTAACTCTGAATGATGCAGCGCCGGGGTTTTCTTTCTTGAAACGCTCTGCCGCAAATCGCGGTCCCATAGTGTGGCTGCTCGACGGACCGTGCCCTATCCTGTATAATTCTTTGATTGATTCCATAATAACGTGTATTTCTGTCAATAAAACCGATTAAAAATTCCCATACAAACATACCAATTAATTTGGTAAATTTCAATCGTTTTCAAAAATATAATCGCTTTGTAACAGCCTTTGGATAGGCGAAGCTCCGTAATGTGATTTTATTTTTGTAATTTTGCCGTGTTTGAAAGATACAAAGTTATCATTTATTCAAACAAACATATTTACCAAACAACAAATTTACAACATGGCAACAATCAAACCTTTCAAAGGCATTCGTCCCCCAAAAAATTTAGTTGAAAAAGTAGCTTCTCGCCCTTACGATGTGCTTAACTCCGATGAAGCACGTAAAGAATCCGAAGGGAATCCATACTCTTTGTATCACATTACCAGACCCGAAATCGACTTTCCGGTCAGAACAGATGAGCATGATGAGCGAGTTTATGCAAAAGCGGTTGAAAATTATGCTAAATTTCGCAAGAATGGCTGGCTGGTGCAAGATGAAACCGAAAAATACTACGTATATTCTCAAACTATGAACGAAAGAACGCAGTACGGACTTGTGGTTTGTGCGTCGGTAGAAGATTATATGACCGGAAAAATCAAAAAGCACGAACTGACTCGCCGAGACAAGGAAGAAGACCGAATGAAACATGTACGTGTGAATAACGCCAACATCGAGCCGGTGTTTTTTGCATATCCGCATCGCGATGACTTGGATGCCATTGTAGCAGAAGTTATTAAAGAAGAACCGGAGTATAACTTCGTGGCAGAACTGGACGGTTTCAGACATACATTTTGGGTAATAGACGATGAAAACACCATCCGACGAATAACGGAAATCTTTGCTGAAATTCCTTCACTTTATATTGCTGACGGACACCACAGAAGTGCTGCGGCTGCGCTGGTGGGCAATGAAAAACGACTGCAAAACCCAAATCACACCGGCGATGAAGAGTACAACTACTTTATGGCGGTATGCTTCCCGGACAATCAGCTGAATATCATTGATTACAACCGCGTGGTTACCGACTTGAACGGACTTTACGACCAAGACTTCTTGAAGAAACTGGAAGAAAACTTTATCGTAGAAGAAAAAGGAATTGAGATTTACAAGCCGAACAAGCTGCACAACTTTTCCCTTTACCTTTCCGGCAAGTGGTACTCACTGACCGCCAAAGAAGGAACATACGACGACAACGACCCCATCGGCGTACTGGACGTAACAATTGTTTCCAACCTGATTTTGGATGAGATATTGGGTATCAAAGACCTTCGCTCAGACAAACGGATCGATTTCGTGGGCGGAATACGCGGCTTGGGCGAGCTGAAAAGACGTGTGGATAGCGGCGAAATGCGCGTGGCTATCGCCCTTTACCCCGTTTCCATGCAACAACTTATCGATATTGCAGACTCAGGAAATATCATGCCCCCGAAAACCACTTGGTTCGAACCAAAATTACGTTCGGGACTCGTGATACATGAATTGGTCTAAAATAGAGACGCGACACGCTTGATTGTTAATCTTTTTCACACAATAAAAGCCCTGAATTTTAGTTTATTTATAACAATCAAACTACATTTTCAGGGTTTTCTTTTTATGACTCGAAATACGCTATCATACTTATTTGCGTTAGGAATTATGCTTGCACTAACGTCTTGCGGCAGTGTAAAAAAGACACTTCGTAAAGCCGATTTGAGTTATGAAAACGGCGAATACTTCACAGCCGGCGAACTCTACAAAAAAGCCTACTCGCGTATCTCATACAAAGACAGACCGTTACGCGCAGAAACTGCATTTAAACAAGGCGAGTGCTACAGTAAGATTAGTAACGCACGGACAGAACAGGTTTTTAAGAATGCACTTCGAAACAAATATCAAGACTCCATTGTCTATCTCCGCTTAGCGCAAGCACAACATAAAAAGGGGAAATACAAAGACGCCATAAAAAACTACACCACTTATTTAGAAGCTTTTCCGGATGATGAGTTGGGCAAAAGCGGATTACAAGGTGCTTTGAACGCTGACAGTCTAAAAGCAAACCCGACGCGTTACATCATTAAAAAAGAAAAGAAGTTGAACGTGGGCAGAAGCTCTTCTTTCAGCCCCGTATTTGCCGATGAAGAAGCAGATGTACTTGTATTTACGTCGAATCGGAAAATCAACAGAAAGGAGAAAAACCAAAAGCGAAACGTCGTAAGCGGACAGCCGAATAATTCTCTCTTTCAGATGAAAAAGAACAGCAAAGGCAACTGGGAAAAGCCTGAAGTGATTGAAGGCGACGTCAATTCAAAAAATGACGAAGGGATAGCATCCATTACCGCCAACGGGCAATCCATGTACTACACACGCTCTGAAACCGAAGACAACAAAGGCAGCGGCACAATGATAGTTGTTTCCAACCGCTCAGGCGGTGCATGGGGTGCTCCTTCGACCATTACGCTATTCAAGGACAGTACGGTATCTGTAGCTCATCCCGCCATTTCACCCGACGGAGAGATGCTTTATTTTGTATCGGACGCACCCGGCGGAATGGGCGGTAAAGACATCTGGCGAACCAAGTTAGAAGCAGGGAAAGCTACTTACATTGAGAATTTAGGACCGGAAATAAACACGCAAGGCGATGAAATGTTTCCCACGTTCAAACCGGACGGAACTTTGCTGTTCTCATCCAATGGACACCCGGGAATGGGCGGACTGGATATTTTTCAAGCAGAGAAGATTCAAAAGCCGGATAGCACACAAGGGTGGAAAATTACTAACATGGGGGTTCCTATCAATTCAAGCGCCGATGATTTCGGGATGACGTTTGCCGGAACTACCGAAGACGGACAAAAAGAAATGGGCTATTTCTCATCCAATAGGGATATGGCGCGCGGCTACGATGCCCTTTGGAGTTTCGTCTTGCCGGAATTAGTATATGTATTAGAAGGGAAAATCCTTGCGCGCAACGGAAGTCCCGTACCCGAAGCTCGGCTGAATATAGTTGGCGATGGCGGCGAAACCGCCCGCATCAACGCCAAAGGCGACGGCAGTTACCGTTTCAAGATGAAGACCGGCGTCAACTACCAACTGCTTGCATCTGCTGATGAGTTTTTGAATGCAAGAGACAGTATTTCCACGTTCAGCGTGAACCCTCGTGAAAGTGAAACATTCACCAGAAATTTCACCCTTACCCCTACGTTCAAATCGGTGAAACTCGACAATATATACTACGACTTTGACCGAGCTACGCTCCGCCCCGAATCGAAAGAAGGGCTCGACGCCATCATCGACATGATGAACGAAAACCAGAATATCACCATCGAGATGAGTGCCCACACCGATTATAAAGGGAACGACGAATACAACCGCGTTTTGTCACACCAGCGTGCGCAAGCGGTAATTGATTACTTGATCAATGCCGGGATTGACGGAGCTCGGCTGAGCGCCGTCGGTTACGGAGAGATTAAGCCGTTTGTGATTGATGAGCGTCACAACAAACTGTTTGATTTTCTGCCGATTGGCACGGAGCTGACTGAAGAATACATCCGTTCGCTACCGGAAGAGCATCAGGAAGTTGCCAATCAGATTAACCGCCGTACGGAGTTCATTATTCTATCCACAACCTATAATATGTATTAAGAAGATAAGTTTAAAAGTTTATAAAGTTGGAAATGCGAAACAGCCCCAGAGGGATGGCATTATGGTTAATAAATAAGAGATGAAAGATAATAGACGTTTAGAGTGGTGGGCAGATGCATAACTCATCTACTACCCTACTTACACATCAATTAACCAAGTTTTTTGCCCGTTCTCTATTTTTCCTTACATTTGCATGAAATAATATTAATCATGAAACAATACCACGACTTACTAAAACGTATTCTATCGGAAGGGACACCGAAAGATGACCGAACAGGAACGGGAACCATCAGTGTTTTCGGGCATCAAATGCGGTTCAATTTGGAAGATGGATTTCCCTGTCTGACGACCAAAAAACTGCATCTTAAATCGATTATTCACGAGTTGCTTTGGTTCTTAGCGGGCGATACCAATGTGAAGTACCTGCAAGAAAACGGTGTCCGTATCTGGAACGAATGGGCGGATGAAGACGGTGACTTAGGCCACATCTACGGCTATCAATGGCGCTCGTGGCCCGATTACAGCGGCGGACACATTGACCAAATCAAAGAAGCGGTAGAGATGATTAAAAACAACCCGGACTCGCGCCGCATCATCGTGAGTGCTTGGAATGTAGCCGATTTGCCGAATATGAACTTACCGCCCTGCCATGCTTTCTTTCAGTTTTACGTAGCTGACGGAAAGCTCAGCCTACAGCTCTATCAGCGCAGCGCCGATGTTTTTCTGGGTGTCCCTTTCAACATCGCTTCGTACGCGCTTTTATTACAAATGATGGCGCAAGTTACGGGACTAAAAGCAGGTGAATTTGTTCACACCTTGGGTGATGTGCATATCTACAACAACCACTTGGAGCAGGTAAAACTGCAACTTTCTCGCGAACCTCGCCCGTTACCCAAGATGATAATTAACCCCCGTGTTAAAGACATTTTTAGTTTCAAGTTTGAAGACTTTGAGCTGACCGATTACGATCCGCATCCACACATCAAAGGGGTTGTAGCCGTGTAAAAAATCAATACCGCCGAGTAAACGTATCAAGTGAATAAACACAAGTTGTTTGTTCACTTTTTTTTGTATCTTTGCGTGGTCTGTTTAGGAACAAAAACACAACTCAGTATGTCAAAAATTTCGATTATTGCTGCCGTGGCTGACAACTTCGCAATCGGCAGAAACAACAAGCTTATCTGGCATCTGCCGACGGATTTGAAGCACTTCAAAAACATAACTTCCGGACACGCCGTAGTGATGGGAAGACGGACATTCGAAAGTTTACCCAACGGACCGCTCCCAAACCGAAAAAACATCGTGCTCACTTCTGCTCCC
The DNA here is from genome assembly GCA_012518275.1 of Bacteroidales bacterium. Taxonomy (GTDB): domain Bacteria; phylum Bacteroidota; class Bacteroidia; order Bacteroidales; family Paludibacteraceae; genus UPXZ01. The sequence continues at coordinate 30,133 of JAAYSS010000044.1, read as the reverse complement.
AAAGGAAATTTCGACAAGTATTATGAAGCCGTGTCGCTGCAAGATGCCATTGCCCTTTGCGAAAATGAAGACGAAGTTTTTATCATCGGCGGCTCATCCGTTTTCAAGCAAGCGCTGAAACATCCTGATGTTGAAACCATGTATATCACGTGGGTGCACGAAGAGTTTCCGGCAGATGTTTTCTTCCCGAAGTTTAGCGAAGAAGACTGGGAGTTGGTGAGCAGTGAACGCCACGAAGCCGATGAAAAGAACCCATATCCTTATACTTTCTGTGAGTACAAAAGGAAAGTTAAGGAGTAATAAGTAGCAATACACCACCCTATTAACAGCTTCGATATATCGAGGCTGTTTTTGTTATTACCCCATAATCAAATAACACATATAACAGAAACTTTTCAAACATTTTGATTGCATATTAAACAAATTATTGTACATTTGCACATTATTTATCGCATTTTAGGCACAAAAGCATAATGAGCTATTTTATTAAACCGACAAATTACAAACCCTATCTCGATCCACAGCAAACCGAGTTGGGAATTCAGAAAATAAAGGATTTCTTTCAAGTCAATCTATCGGCAGAACTGCGTCTGAGACGTGTTACGGCACCTCTTTTTGTATTAAAAGGTACCGGTTTGAATGATGATTTGACGGGTGTGGAACGCGCAGTCAATTTTTCCATCAAAGATATGCAGGACGAAAAGGCAGAAGTGGTACATTCACTTGCGAAATGGAAAAGGGTAACCCTGGCAGATTACCAAATCCCCGAAGGATACGGCATCTACACCGATATGAACGCCATTCGAGCCGATGAAGAGCTGGGAAACATCCATTCACTCTATGTTGACCAATGGGACTGGGAACAGGTAATTTCAGCAGAAAACCGCAACATTGATTTCTTAAAAAAGATAGTAGAAAAAATCTACGCAACCTTCCTGCGAACAGAATACCTGATAAGCGAAAGTTTCCCGGAGATTCAACCTATTCTCCCTGAAAAGATTATTTTCATTCACGCCGAAGAACTTTGTCAATTATACCCCAACTTGACCCCTAAAGAGCGTGAATATGAAATCACCAAAAAACATAAAGCGGTATTTATTATAGGCATTGGCAACAAACTTAGCGACGGGAAAACACACGACGGACGAGCACCGGACTACGATGATTGGACATCACCGGGTGAAGACGGACTTCCCGGTTTGAACGGTGATATATTACTTTGGAACCACATACTAAATATCCCTTTTGAAATTTCATCCATGGGAATTCGGGTTGATAAAAAAGCGCTTCAACATCAACTCAACATTACCGGCAAACAAGACCGACTAAATCTTTATTTTCATAAAAGATTAATGAACGACACCCTTCCACTTTCCATCGGCGGGGGCATTGGGCAATCGCGACTTTGTATGTTTTTACTCCGTAAAGCGCATATTGGAGAAATTCAAGCAAGCATTTGGCCCGACGAGATGAGAAAAGCATGCAAAAAGGCAAATATCCATTTGATTTAGATGATTGGCAAATGAGTGTGTGGATGTAATGACACGTTAGTATTGTCATTCTCTTCTTATTTTCGTAATTTTGCAACCTATTTCCAATTAATAAACCAACCCAATGAAGTTAGATTTTCAGAAATCGGAAGGATTAATTCCGGCTGTAATTCAAGACGCAAGAACAAACAAAGTGCTGATGCTCGGCTACATGAATGAAGAGTCGCTGGCAAAAACAAAAGAGACAGGCAAAGTAACCTTTTTCAGCCGAAGTAAAAACAGACTTTGGACAAAAGGCGAAGAAAGCGGAAATTTCTTGAATCTGGTTTCCATTGCATCTGATTGCGATAACGATGCGCTTTTGGTAAAAGTTAACCCCGCAGGACCGGTTTGCCACACGGGCGCTGACACCTGCTGGAACGAAGAAAACAAAACCGATATTGCGTTTTTGGCTTATCTGCAAGACTTTATCACGAAACGGCACGAAGAAATGCCGGAAGGCTCTTACACCACTTCGCTGTTCAAAAAAGGGGTAAACCGTATGGCTCAAAAAGTAGGCGAAGAAGCCGTAGAAACGGTAATTGAAGCAGTAAATGGAACAAACGAAGACTTTATCTATGAAGCATCCGACTTGCTCTATCACTTAATTGTTTTACTTACGTCAAAGGGTTATTCGCTAAGCGATATTGCCGGCGAATTGGCAAAAAGACACAAGTAAAAATGGATATAAAAGATGTAAAGCCTTATAATAAAGATGAAGATAAGACCCGGCAGCTGAACCGGATGTTCAATACGATTTCTTCCAAATACGACAAGTTCAACGACATCATGAGCATGGGACTGGCTCGTCGATGGCGGAAAAAAGCGATTTTGGAACTTGGAAAATTTCCCCACGCTAAAATTCTCGACATTGCAGCCGGAACGGCAGACATCAGCATCAAAGCTTTTGAACACATCGAGCCTAAACACGTTATAGGGATTGACATTGCTGAAAAAATGCTTGAAATAGGTAAAGCAAAAATTGACGCAGCAGGATTGAGTGAGAAAATAACTTTAAAAGTGGAAGATGTCAGTCAAATGAGCTTTGCAGACAACACGTTTGATGCGGCTATTACTTCTTTCGGGATAAGAAATTTTGATAAGTTGGAACAAAGCATGCAAGAAATCCACCGCGTGCTTAAACCGAAAGGAAAATTCGTGATACTCGAAATGAACGAACCGAAGACGCCCGTCATCAAACAAGGTTACCTGCTCTATACCAACACGTTAATTCCTTTTGCCGTAAAAACATTTTCAAACGACCCAAAAGCCTACCGTTACCTGACCGACTCCATGGAAGCATTTCCGCAGGGCAAAGAATTGATAGAGATTTTGAAACGAAACGGCTTCAAATCAATCAAGTACAAGACGTTCTTCTTAGGCGTTTGTAGTTTGTACGTTTTGGAAAAAGAATAGATAGAGCCTTATAGAAACAAAACTGCCGAAGTAAAAAAACACTTCGGCAGTTTTATTTTAGTTAATAAAATTATACTACAGATTTGTTACGCTAAATGTATCACCTTTTGAAAAATCACCGGTACGATAACCCAACATAAACCAACGCATTCGCTGTTCCGCTGTACCGTGTGTAAATGAATCGGGAATAACATATCCCTGTGCCTGCTTTTGAATGGTGTCATCACCCACCGCGTTGGCAGCGCCGAGCGCAGACTCGATATCACCCTCCTCCAGTTGGATGGTTCCCATTTTCACGGCGTGATGTACCCAAAGCCCCGCATAAAAATCGGCTTGAAGCTCCAATCGCACCGATAAATCATTGTACTGACGCTCAGGGATTCGCCCTCGGTATTGCTGCATTTGATCAGTAAGTCCGAGCAACCGCTGAACGTGATGTCCTACCTCGTGAGCTGTTACATAAGCCATTGCCAGCTCTCCTGGGGCACGGAATTGACTCGCCAGCTTGTGAAAGAAATTCAAGTCGATGTAAACTTTTTCATCACCGGGGCAATAAAACGGTCCTACCTGCTCCGATGCTCCGCCACAAGCTGATGTAGTAAAATCGGTAAACGTTACAAATGTTGGTTTGCGGTACTGCCTGCCGAGTTGCTGCCTAAAAACCTCTGTCCACACATCATTGGCACTGTTGAAAACTCCTAATGAAAAAACTTTTAAATCTTCGTTTTCATTGGCACGAGAAGGATCCATCTGCATTGTCTGCGTACCTCCCCCACCCCCGCTGAACATATCAACCACCGGTGAAAAATCTTGCCCGGTAAATAGATAAAGCGCAAGCACTATGATTGTACCAAGCCCACCGCCAACGGCTGCTTTTTTACCCCTCGACATACCTCGACGGTCTTCATAATTCGAAGTATCGTCATTTCTGTTAATCCACTTCATTGTAGTTTTTTGGTTTATTGTTAGTTACTTGTTTTCTAAGATCACATAAAGTCTATATTTCAGCTGCTTACCAATCAATTTCTTTTATCCCGTGACTACGCAAATACTCATTGGCCAGCACAAAATGATTGTTGCCTATAAAGCCTCTGAAAGCTGATAGCGGCGAAGGGTGAACCGATTTCAATACCAAATGTTTTGAAGAATCAATAAATGCCCCCTTCCGCTGCGCATAGTTCCCCCACAAAATAAATACCAAATTAACTTTCTCCTCAGCAAGGATTTTAATGGCAGCATCGGTAAAAGTTTCCCACCCTTTTCCTTGATGAGAGCCTGCCTGATGCGCTCTGACCGTAAGAGTCGCATTGAGCAATAAAACACCCTGTTCCGCCCACCTCGTTAAATTTCCACTTGTGGGAATTGGTTTTCCCAAACTGCGATTTATTTCCTTAAATATATTAACGAGTGAAGGCGGTATTTCTACGCCGTCGTTTACCGAAAAACACAATCCGTGAGCCTGCCCCATTCCGTGGTACGGGTCTTGACCCAAAATTACAACTTTCACATCATCAAAAGGGCAAGAATCAAATGCATTGAATATCAGCTTTGCGGGTGGAAAAATCCGTTTTGTCCGATATTCATTCCTGACAAAATCGGTCAATTCTTTGAAATATGGTTTGTCAAATTCTGTTTGTAAACGCTTTTTCCAGCTTTCTTCTATTCTTACATCCATAACTATTTTATTTACAATGTATCAATGGCTTTTTTAAGTTGTTCCATAGCTTGCACCAGCACACTGCGCGGACATCCGATATTTAGCCTTAAATGATTTTCGCCGCCCGGACCGTAGCTGGTTCCTTTGTTCAATCCTAACTGAGCTTTTTTTACCATAAAATCTTGTAACTGATTGGTGGTCATGCTCATTTCAGAACAATCCAACCACACCAGAAAAGATGCCTGTGGAATCATCGGTTTAATTTGCGGCACATTTTTCGCTAAAAAATCAACGACATACTTCAAATTGCCTTCCACGTATTTCAGCATCTGCTTGCGCCATTCTGCGCCATTCTCGTAAGCCGCTTTACAGGCAATATAGGCAAAGATATTACCGTTGGCAAGTTCTGAGTTTTCCAAAAAGTCTTGGAATTTTTTCCGAATTTCAGGATTCGGGATAATGTAGCTCGAACTAATCAATCCGGCCATGTTAAACGTTTTGCTCGGTGCCATATAGGTTATGCTGTTTTGTTGCGCCTGCTCAGAAACCGTTCCAAACGGAATGTGCTTATTGTCATTCAGCGCCATGTCTGAATGTATTTCGTCGGAAATAACGAGTATACCGTGCTTGTAGCAAATTGCGGCAAGTTTTTTCAAGGTCTCGGCATCCCACACCCTGCCGCCCGGATTTTGCGGATTGCAAAGCAACAGCAAGCGCGTCCTTCCAGTAATTTTGCGCTCCAAATCTTCCAAATCCATTTCAAACTGCCCGTTTACTTCTTTCAACGGATTGAAAACCACTTGGCGGTTGTTCTTGTTGGGCACGTTGATAAATGGCGGATAAACAGGCGGTTGCACAATCACTTCATCATTTGGTTGCGAAAAAGCATTGACGGCAAACGCTAATCCGGGAACTATACCCGGCAAAAAACCAAGCCATTCGCGCTCAATTTTACACCCGTGTAGATTATTTATCCATTTAAGCACGCTCTGAAAGTAATCTTCGCACGCAACGGAATAACCCAAAATGGGGTGCTCAAGCCTGTTTTTAATAGCATCAAGGATAAAGTCCGGCGTAGCAAAATCCATATCAGCAACCCAAAGCGGCAATACATCTTCCGTTCCGAATAAATCTTTACACTTTTCAATTTTAACAGCGCCCGTATTGTGTCTGTCAATTATTTTGTCAAAATCGTATTTCATTTTATTGAAAATTTATTATGTTATTCAAGGTATGCTATAACGTCAACTATTTTCAGAGAACTATTTAACATACAGCACTTTGCCAATCGACGCATTGGGCTCGGGGATTCCCATCAGATAAGCAAGGGTTGGCGCAATGTCTATGGTGTTTGCATTCAAAATTTGCTGCGGTTTTATCCCTTTCCCCATCACATAAAACGGTACAAAACTTTGCGGACTGTTGGCTTCTCCTACTACCCTGCCGTCGTTATCCACTTCAACCCAGCCCGGCATCAGCGTCAGCACGATATCGCCCGAAGTATTTTTATGAAAAGAATTTCTGAATTTTGAGTACATATCGTTTGTTTCACCTGCATAATTTATGATATTAGAAGCAGAATAAGCTGCCTGCACACCTTCAAATTCTATCATAAATTCAGTTATTCTCGCATGAAATTCACTCAAATTTAACTTTTTATCTTCTATTTTCTTTCTATTCAAAAAGACATTTTTCCCGTAATATCCTGTAACCCACTTTTCTTGTCCATAAATCGCCATCAAATAGGTATTTAGAAGCGCCAACGCCCTATCGGCATTGAAAAATCCTGCCGGAATTTGATTTTTCCCAAGTTCGATAGGTGAATGAAAATCGGTTCCGCTACCCACCACAAACACCAATAAGTTTTCTGCACCGATTTTTGACGAAGCGAAAGAAAGAAGCGACTGAATGTCTCTGTCCAAGCGAATGTACATATCTTCCTGCTCTGCCGTGGCAAGCGAAGAACCGACCTGATTCGGAATTTTCACAGTATATTGTAGCAACAACAAATCCGTATTTTTGTCCGTGCCGAGCCTTTCTTTTTCAAAAATAGTTCTGCCAAGCTCTGTGACAAGCGAATTGGCAGCAGGTGTATTTCGAATCATGTTTTTCACGGAGTAGCCTTTTCTACGACTGGTCGGATTGTAGCTGAAAGGGATTGTTCGTGAACCTTTTGCAGTAGGATTTATAAAAGTTGAAACAGCTGCCGAAGGAACCCATCGTTCGGAAATTATCCGCTTAAATGAGCCGTCCACATTCATCAAATCTGCCCATCGAGAAAGTCCTTTTGAGTAGTAAGTTGTTGTTACCCATCTATTTGCCACATCATCAATCCACGTTACAGAAGTCGCGTTATGCCCGCCGAGCATCACAGCATCTTCCGGCTCTATTGCCACGCAATGCACTTGTGAAAGTGGATTACTTAGAATTAATTCATCGGAAATCGTGGAAGCAAGCAAACGGTGGGCTGAAATCTTTTCTTTGGTACCAATTCCGGCTTGATTTTTATCATGTAAAACAGAAAGCACCTGATTATCAAAACGGCTGTAATAATTATCGCCACATACACCGTGAAAAAACGGGTAAGTACCGGTTATAAAAGTGGCAGCATCCGAAGAATTTCCCGCAGAAACAATGTTGTGATGCATTTTTTCGGCAACAGCACTTTCTGCTGCTATTTTTCTAAACCCATCCGGGGTAAAATATCGCCATATCCTGTGCAAGTGGTTAGCCTGCAACCCGTCAATCTTAATTCCTATCACAAGACGCGGCGGGTCGGCTGGTTTTTCCTGCGAAAAACAATGAAAAAACGCTGCGAGAAGTAGTATTGTAAAAAGATGTCGAATACTTTGCATTTCCCTAATAAACAATAAGTTATATTACAGCTTTCCTTTCGTGCTTGGTAGTTGATAATTATAAATATCTCTTTTTATTGCCATTTTTATTGATTTGGCGAGCGCCTTAAAAATTCCTTCTAACTTATGGTGCTCATTATCACCTTCAGCTTTGATATTCAAATTTATACGTGCGGAATCACTCAACGACTTGAAGAAGTGCATCACCATTTCAGTAGGCATATCACCCACATATTCTCGCTTAAATTCCGCATCATAAACCAGCCACGGTCTGCCACCAAAGTCAAGCACCACGGAACATAGGCAATCGTCCATCGGCAGTGTAAACCCGTAACGCTCAATGCCCCGCTTATCACCCAAAGCACTCAAAAGTGCTTCACCCAATGCAATAGCCGTATCTTCAATGGTATGATGCTCGTCCACTTCCAAGTCTCCTTTAACGTTAATTTTCAAGTCTGTACCGGAATGCTTGCCTATTTGCTCCAGCATATGGTCAAAAAACTTCAAACCGGTAGAAATATCGGTTTTCCCACTTCCGTCCAAGTCAATTTCAACCAAAATATCGGTTTCGTTCGTTTTTCTCTCAACCTTCGCGGTGCGCTGACCGGCAAACAGAAAATCAGTAATTCTGTTCCAATCGGTTGTCTGCAAAACACAAAATTTAGCCAAATCAGTTTCTTCAAATATCGTCTCATCGGCGCTAATTAATATTGCCTTGCAACCTAAATTTTTCGCAAGCTCAACATCAGTAAGCCTATCACCAATTACAAATGAATTAGGCAAATCGTATTCTTCAGTGAAAAAACCTTTTAGCATTCCAATTCCCGGTTTGCGGGTGGGCAATTTATCTTCCGGAAAAGATGTATCGATAAATATTTTATCAAAATAAATACCTTCATTGGACAATGTTTGCATCATTTTGCGCTGAACATTATCGAAATTTTTCTGCGGATACACCGGCGTTCCAAGTCCATCTTGGTTCGTTACCAGCGCCCACTCAAAATCAAGTTTATGCCTGATGAAATGCAAGTTGCGAAGAACGGAAGGAAGAAATTCGAGCTGTTCGAGCGTGTCAACCTGGTAAGTTACAGGCGGTTCTACAATTATCGTCCCATCACGATCCATAAACAGCACTCTTTTAGGTTTTTGAGACATATTAAATTAAAGTGTTTTGTTGGGCAATTTTACGTTAATCACTATTTTTTTAACAAAAGACAAAGATACAAAAATCCTTTAGAGATATTGCGCATTTCACACAGATTTACGGCAAAACAACGCATTTTAATCCTAACTTGATTAAATGAAATAAATATCGTACCTTTGCACTTTATTTGGAAAAAGCTCCAAAAATTCATATTCATCTTATTATCAGAATATTAAAAAATCATGGATTGGCTAAATGAGCTATTATTTACAGATGGAATTGCTCACATCATTCTCATCTACTCTTTTGTAATTTTCACAGGCTTACTGTTAGGAAAAATTAAATTTTTTGGCGTTTCGCTGGGTGCAACATTTGTTCTCTTCATGGGAATTTTAGTTGGACATTTCGGATTTTCGGTCAATCCTGAAACCTCTGATTTCATTAAAGATTTTGGACTCATTTTATTTATATATTCTATTGGATTACAGGTCGGTCCCGGTTTTTTCTCTTCGTTCAAAAAAGGTGGAATCACCTTGAATCTACTTGCAGCCGGCATCGTCCTGCTCGGCGTTTTAGTTACTATTGCATTTTATTACATTCTTGGTGGAAAAATTAGTATGCCGATGTTGGTGGGTGTAATGTCAGGTGCGGTAACCAACACCCCCGGACTGGGAGCTGCCCAGGAAGCACTACGCCAAGTACACGAAGCGGGACAAATAACCGAAATTCCTCAAATTGCGCTTGGTTACGCCGTTGCCTACCCTCTTGCAGTAGTTGGCATTATCTCTTCAATTATTTTGGTACGCGTTATCTTCAGAGTTAATTTGGAAAAAGAAGCAAAGGAACTTGCCAGAGACGATGAGTCACAGCAAGAACAACCGGAAAGGCTCTCCATTAGACTTACCAACAAAGCCATTACCGGTAAAACACTTCATGAAGTCAAACAAATGATTGGACGCAAATTTGTGATTTCCAGAATGATGCGAAACGATGAATTTTTCATCCCACAATCTGATACCACTTTAGAAATCGATGATATTCTGCTCACCGTAGCTTCATCCATCGATGCGGAACCTATCGTTGCTTTTATGGGTGAAAAAGCTGAAATAAACTGGAAAGAGTCTAACAAACAGCTTGTTTCAAGACGAATTGTAATCACACGTAGTGAAATAAACGGCAAAACACTTGGAGATTTAAAACTTAGAACCATTTATGGAGTGAATGTTACCCGCATAAATCGTTCCGGATTCGATTTACTTGGTTCTGCGAATCTTGTGCTTCAAGTAGGAGATCGCGTGATGGTTGTGGGAGAATTAGATGCGATTAACAAGGTAGAAAAATTGCTTGGCAATATGCTGAAAAAATTAAACGAGCCGCCAATAATTACAATTTTTGTGGGGATTTTCCTCGGAATCTTGTTTGGAAGCATACCGTTCTACTTCCCGGGGATGCCGATGCCTGTAAAACTTGGATTGGCCGGCGGACCACTAATTGTAGCCATACTAATCGGACGCTTTGGTTACAAACTAAAACTAATAACATATACTACACTGAGCGCCAACTTAATGTTACGCGAAGTAGGCATCACACTTTTTCTCGCAAGTGTGGGATTAGCCTCCGGCGGACAATTTGTTGAAACCGTATTTAACGGGAATGGATTGCTTTGGATTGGAGTTGGCATCGGCATAACAATGATTCCGTTGTTAATCATAGGCTTTATAGGTAGAAAATTTGCAAAAATAAACTATTTCACACTAATGGGGTTAATGGCAGGAAGCACTACTGATCCACCCGCATTAGCATACGCAAATACTGTAGGTACCACCGATGAACCGGCAGTAGCATACTCTACGGTTTATCCCCTAACTATGTTTCTCAGAGTTATTGCAGCACAATTATTGATTTTAATATTTGTGTAAATGAAGTATTAATCTCCACAAATTAATTACTATAAATATAAAAAATCCCGAACTTTAATAAAAGAGTTCGGGATTTTTACTTTATTTGAGTTTTTCAATTTACTTTTTCAGCATATCAAGAATATCATCGATAGCACTACCGTCTTTATCTTTATCCAAAAAGCCGGTTACCATATCCAAAAGGCCACCCCTTGAACGTTTTTGGGATGCACCCCCACCAAGCATTGTACCGAGTAAATCTCCAAGACCACCGGCACTTACATTGTTCGTAGTTTTTTCTTTTCCTAAATATGCCATTACAACGGGTGCAAGCATCTTGATAATAGGACCAATTTTATCGGAACTGATACCTGTTTTTTGAGCCACGCCACTTTCCACCTTCGGAACATCGTTGCCAAATACATGACCGAGTATGCCACCACCATCTTGTAATAAATCGGTAATATTGCCACCACCAAGAACACTACCGATATTGTCAAGCAAGCTGCCGTCATGTTTTGATTCCAATGCATTATTCAAACTTTCGGCACCATCAGGTGTCTGAGCATTTTTATTTAATCCCGCTAAAATCACAGGAATTGCTACATTCACAGCAGAAGAGGCTTGATTTTCATCCAAACCAAATTGCCCTGAAACGTTTTTTACAATCGTTTGCCCAATCGAGCTACTCAATAAATCTGTTAAATTCATATTTTAATTTTTAGTAGTTAGTAAAATTATCCAAATATACGAGATAAGTTTGGATAAGTTAGTAAAATTGTAAAATATTTTTCATAAAAACACAAACCAATGAAAATTTCATTTTTCGAGAACAATAATAATTTCAATTACGAAAGATTTATAACTGAAATAGCATTTTTTTTGAGTGTTTTGCAATAAAAACTATTATTTTGTGATAAAATTAAACCTTTTTCCTGTATTTTTGTTTGATATTTTAAAAATACGCACTATCTTTGCAAAGAAATAAAAGTAAACAATGGCAAATAGCAACTTACACATTATCTTACTCGATATTATTATTCTCTTGCAAATCAAGGCGAAGTGAGTTTGGTATGTGTATATATCGATAAATGAAATACAAAGCCTTTCTCACACCAGAGAAAGGCTTTGTATTTTGAAAAAGAATTTTATCGAATTAAAAAGTAACTAATCGTAAAAAGATATGGAAAAACTTTTTATTTTTGACACTACGCTGCGCGACGGCGAACAAGTACCCGGTTGTCAGCTCAACACCGTTGAAAAAATTCAAGTAGCCAAAGCATTGGAAGGACTTGGTGTTGATGTGATTGAAGCGGGATTTCCAATTTCAAGTCCGGGTGATTTCAATTCAGTGGTAGAAATTTCCAAAGCCGTAACTTGGCCCACAATCTGCGCTCTTACGCGCGGTGTAGAAAAAGACATTGACACGGCAGCAGAAGCACTTCAATACGCGAAACGGAAACGTATCCACACCGGAATCGGGACATCGGAGCAACATATCAAGTACAAATTTAATTCAACTCAAGAAGATATCCTGGAACGTGCTGTTTTGGCTACCAAGTACGCAAAAAAATACGTAGAAGATGTCGAGTTTTACTGCGAAGATGCCGGTCGAACCGACAACGAATATCTTGCCCGCGTGGTAGAAGCCGTCATCAAAGCTGGCGCCACTGTAGTTAATATCCCCGACACGACGGGCTACTGCTTGCCGTGGCAATATGGCGAAAAAATTAAATATCTTTATGAAAATGTAAAAAACATCCACAAAGCTGTGATTTCTACCCACTGCCACAACGACCTTGGAATGGCTACCGCAAACACGATGGCAGGAATCCTGAATGGTGCACGCCAAGTGGAAGTTACTATCAACGGCATCGGTGAAAGAGCCGGTAATACATCGTTGGAAGAAATCGTAATGATTCTCAAATGCCACAACGGAATTGGCATTGAAACAAACATCAACACACAAAAGATTTATCCGACCAGCCGGTTGGTTTCTAGTCTGATGAATATGCCCGTACAACCCAATAAAGCAGTGGTAGGACGAAATGCTTTTGCACATTCATCCGGAATTCATCAAGATGGTGTATTGAAAAACCGAGAAAGCTACGAAATTATGAATCCGACCGATGTGGGTATCAACAAAAATTCCATTCTGCTTACGGCAAGAAGTGGCAGAGCAGCACTGAAACATCGTTTGAATGTACTCGGTATCGAAGTAGATAACGAAAAATTGGATGAAATTTACGAAAAATTCCTGAAATTAGCTGATAAGAAAAAAGACATCAACGACGACGATGTGATGATGCTTGCCGGAATGGAACGTGCGGAAAATCAACGAATAAAAGTTGATTACCTGCAAGTTACATCAGGAATTGGCGTAAAGTCAGTAGCAAGCGTGGGACTTTTGATTGCCGGCGAGAAATTTGAAGCAGCTGCCAGCGGAAATGGTCCGGTAGATGCCGCCATCAAGGCACTGAAACAAATTATCAAGCGCAATATGACCTTGCAAGAATTTACCATACAAGCCATCAGCCGTGGAAGCGATGACGTAGGTAAAGTGCATATGCAGGTTGAGCATAACGGCGGTGTGTACTACGGTTTCGGTGCAAATACCGATATTGTAGCCGCATCACTCGAAGCCTATGTTGATGCAATTAATAAATTCGTAAAATAAAAATTCTAAAATATGACAAATAATCCACAACAAATTTCCCTTTCAAAAAAACAAGGGAAAACTCTTTTCGATAAAATCTGGGACGCACACGTGGTTTCGACTATTGAAAACGGTCCGACACAACTATACATAGACCGCCATTTCTGCCACGAAGTTACCAGTCCGCAGGCATTCAACGGACTTCGTGAACGGAGATTGAAGGTTTTTCGTCCGGAAAAGACGACGATGACTGCCGACCACAACACACCGACTATCAATCAGGAACTGCCGGTAAAAGACCCGATTTCGCGCAACCAATTAGACCAGTTTGCCAAAAACGCGAAAGATTTCGGGATGCCGATTTACTACCCGCTCGGTCATGAGAAAAATGGCGTGGTTCACATTATAGGACCTGAAAATGGATTCACGCAACCTGGAATGACCATTGTTTGCGGCGACAGCCACACTTCCACACATGGCGCTTTCGGCACTATTGCCTTTGGTATCGGCACAAGCGAAGTGGAAATGGTGCTTGCCACGCAATGCATCTTACAAACTCGTCCGAAAACGATGCGCATCACTTTCAACGGAAAGCTCAATCCTGGTGTAACATCAAAAGACTTAGCGCTTTATATGATTTCCAAGCTGACCACGGGCGGCGCTACCGGTTATTTCGTAGAATATGCCGGCGAAGCCATCCGTAATATGACCATGGAAGAACGGATGACGGTTTGTAATCTTTCCATCGAAATGGGTGCGCGCGGTGGTTTGATTGCGCCGGATGAAACAACGTTCAGCTACGTGAAAGGACGTGAATTTGCACCGAAAGGCGAAGAGTGGGATAAAAAACTTGCTTATTGGAAAACGCTGAAATCGGATGATGATGCCGTCTTCGACCGCGAACTTGAATTTGACGCAAGCGAAATTCAGCCGATGATAACTTACGGCACCAACCCGGGAATGGGAATGGGTATCAGCGATAGCATCCCGACATTGGATGAGATCGATGCAGCCGGACGTATTTCATTCCAAAAGTCGTTGGATTATATGGGCTTTGCACCTGGGGAAAAACTACTTGGAAAGCCGATTGACTATGTGTTTCTCGGCAGCTGCACCAACGGGCGCATCGAAGATTTCCGCCTGTTTGCCAATTATGTGAAGGGGAAGAAAAAAGCAGACAATATTACAGCTTGGCTCGTACCGGGAAGCTGGAGAGTACGTAAGCAGATTGAAGAAGAAGGGTTGGACAAAATTTTAGAAGAAGCCGGATTTGCCATTCGTCAGCCGGGTTGCTCGGCTTGCTTGGCAATGAACGACGATAAAATTCCTGCCGGAAAATATGCCGTTAGTACATCAAATCGAAACTTTGAAGGACGCCAAGGACCGGGTGCACGCACCATTCTTGCCGGTCCGCTCGTAGCCGCAGCAACAGCCATAAACGGTTGTATTACAAAACCATAAAATCAAATAAGAATACAAATTTCACAAAAAATCGCAAATTATCACAAATTTCTCTTCATAATTTAGTAATTTGTGTTCAAGAAAGCTCAAAATGGAAAAATTTAAAACAATAACAAGTACTATTATTCCACTTCCTATCGAGAACGTGGATACCGATCAAATCATTCCTGCCCGTTTTCTGAAAGCAACCGATAAAAACGGTTTCGGAGATAATCTTTTTGCCGATTGGCGTTACAATAAAGACAAAACGCCCAAAGTCGATTTCGTATTGAACGACCCAACTTACACGGGTGAAATACTTGTGGCAGGAAAGAATTTCGGTTCCGGAAGTAGCCGCGAGCATGCCGCGTGGGCAATTGCCGGCTATGGATTTAAAGTGGTGGTTTCAAGTTTCTTTGCTGATATATTCAAAAACAATGCTTTGAATAACGGCATCCTTCCGGTGGTAGTTTCACCGGAGTTTTTGGCTGAGATTTTTGCTTCAGTCAATGAAAATCCAAAAACTACGCTGACCGTGGATTTGCTTAATCAAACCATCACCAATAATGCTAACGGTAAAGCCGAAACTTTTGAAATCAATGCCTACAAAAAAGATTGCCTGCTGAATGGTTTTGACGATATCGACTATTTGCTAAGCAAGAAAGAACTGATTGAGAAGTGGGAAAAATCCGATGCAAATTTATTTAAATGAATGTAGAAGAACTTCGAGATTTTTGCTTTTCTTTGCCACATGTAGATGAGAGTTTCCCGTTTGATGACGAAACACTCGTAATGAAAATCAGATAAAAGAGTGAATTATGCATTCGTATGATTTGGTAAAAGCGAAATTGCCTAAAAAGATAAATTCAATGCTGAAATAGCTTTGAGAAGAAATAATGAAAACAAACATGGATATCGAAAATTTTGAACAAACTGACCAGAATTCCCCCTTCCGCAGAATGAATGGCTATGTCGAAATCATGGACACTACACTTCGCGATGGCGAGCAGACTTCAGCCGTTTCTTTTTCGGCACAAGAAAAATTAAGTGTTACTCGTCTATTACTCGAAGATTTAGGCGTTGACCGTATAGAAATTGCATCGGCACGCGTTTCGGAAGGGGAATTTAATTCCGTAAGCAAAATTGCCCAATGGGCAAAAGCGAATGGCTACATCGACAAGATTGAAATTCTCGGCTTCGTAGATGGCACGGCATCGCTCGACTGGATTTACAAAACCGGCTGCCGTGTGGTCAATCTACTTTGCAAAGGCTCGCTTAACCACTGCAAACACCAGCTTTGCAAAACAGCCGAAGAGCATCTTTCCGATATAAAAGCAGTTGTTAAAAAAGCCAACGAAATGGGTATGAAGGTAAATATTTACCTAGAAGATTGGTCAAGCGGTATGCGCAATTCGGAAGAGTACGTTTATCAAATTGTAGATGAACTTCAATATCAAGGTATTCAACGATTTATGCTTCCGGATACACTTGGTATTCTCAATCCGGATGAAACAGGAAGTTTTTGCCGTAAAATGATAGAGCGCTACCCTACCCTGCATTTTGATTTTCACGCGCATAATGATTACGACATGGCAGTTGGAAATGTGTACGAAGCTGTTAAAGCAGGCGTGCAAGGTGTACACGTAACGATAAACGGACTTGGAGAACGTGCCGGAAACGCACCGTTAACTTCGGTAATGGCTGTAATTTCGGACCACCTAAAAATCAAAACTAACATTGTTGAAAATAAAATTTACCACATCAGCAAGGTGGTTGAAAGTTACTCGGGTATTCGCATCCCGAACAACAAACCGATTATCGGAGATAACGTCTTCACGCAAGTAGCAGGTATTCATGCCGATGGAGATAACAAGAAAAATCTTTACTTTAATGATTTATTGCCCGAACGCTTCGGACGAACACGCTCATATGCGCTCGGAAAGACATCAGGCAAAGCCAATATCCGTAAAAACTTACAGGCGCTCGGCATTGAGTTGGATGACGAAATCATGAAACAGGTTACCCAACGCGTTATCGAATTGGGCGACCAAAAAGAAGTAGTTACGCTCGAAGACCTGCCTTATATCATCTCCGATGTAATTCAGAACGGCAACGAAGAAAAACCAGTACGCATCATCAATTATTCTCTTTCACTCTCGCAAGGACTACGCCCCATGGCTAACGTGAAAGCAGAAATAAACGGAGAATTACACGAAGAGTCGGCAGCGGGCGCCGGACAGTATAATGCCTTCTCGAAAGCGATGTACAAAATGTACAAAAGACTCGGGAAACAGACACCGGAGTTGCTCGACTACGAAGTAGACATCCCGCCCGGCGGACAAACCAACGCCATCGTACAAACCATTATCACGTGGCGATACGCCGGCAAAACTTTCAAAACACGTGGACTTGACGGCGACCAAACCGTGGCAGCCATCAAAGCCACCGAAAAAATGCTTAACATGATTGAAACGGACAGTATGCCCAATATCAAGTATGGTAATCTGCCGTAACTCATAATTTTTTTACAGATGAAAACATTAAAAATAGCCGTCCTTCCGGGCGACGGAATAGGTCCGGAAATAACTAAACAAGCCTTAGACGTTACAAAAGCCGTTTGTGAGAAATTCGGACATAAGCTGGAATACAAAGAAGCGCTCGCGGGCGCATGTGCCATTGATGCCACGGGCGACCCCTACCCTGCTGAAACGCACGAACTCTGTATGCAGTCCGATGCTGTGCTTTTCGGCGCTATCGGAGACCCGAAGTACGATAACGACCCAAACGCGAAAGTTCGTCCGGAGCAGGGATTACTGCGAATGCGAAAAAATCTCGGACTTTACGCCAATATTCGTCCGGTAAACACATTTTCACAACTGCTTCACAAATCACCGTTGCGCGCCGACTTGGTGAATGGTGCCGACTTTATCTGCATCCGCGAACTGACGGGCGGGCTCTACTTTGGGCGTCCGCAGGGACGTAGCGAAGATGGAAACACCGCCTACGACACGTGCGTGTACACCCGCGAAGAAGTGGAACGTATTCTTCACCTGGCTTTTAAATTTGCCATGCAGCGAAAAAAGAAAGTAACCGTAGTGGACAAAGCCAATATCCTTGCCACTTCCCGTTTGTGGCGCCAGATAGCACAGGAAATTGCCCCGCAATACCCTGACGTGGAAACCGAATATATGTTTGTGGACAATGCAGCCATGCGCATCATCCAGTGGCCCAAAAGTTTCGACGTGCTGGTAACCGAAAACCTCTTCGGCGACATCCTGACCGACGAAGCATCCGTCATCACCGGTTCGCTCGGCATGCTGCCATCGGCATCCATCGGGTTGCATACGTCGGTATTTGAGCCTATTCACGGCTCGTATCCGCAGGCGGCAGGCAAGAACATTGCCAATCCGCTTGCAGCCATCCTTTCCGCCGCACTGATGTTTGAATATGCCTTCGAGATGAAAACCGAAGGGCAGCTGATCCGCAATGCCGTAACCGCCAGCCTTGAAGCCGGTATCGTTACCGAAGATATTGCCAATGGCGGAAAAGCCTACAAAACCAGCGAAGTAGGACAATGGATTACGGAGTGGATTAAAAAGAATTGATAAGTGATAAATGATGAGTGACGATTACAGCTTTTGATAAATTCAAAGGCTGTTTTTGTTTTTTATAAAAGGAAATGGTTATATTTGCATTTATAAGGATATTTTTAAATCGACACAACCATATTAAGCATTACGAAAATTTAAATTACTTTGTAAAAATGTAACTTATAACTTTTCGGAAAAACAATACAAAAGATTATTAGAAAAAATATAATAAAGGAGTTCAATATGAAAAATTTACTATTATCTCTAGCTTTTGTGTTTGCAGCATTAACTTCTTTCGCTCAAACTTCTGACCATCTAACATTTAAAGGAGTACCTATTGATGGGACTCTTGAAGAGTATATTGCACAAATGAAAAAAAATGGTTTTTCATACTTGGGGACAGATGACGGAACTGCACTACTCAAAGGTGACTTCGCTGGTTATAAAAATTGTTATGTTGGTGTTATAACGTTAAAACAAAGGAATTTAGTACATAAAATTGGAGTAATTTTCCCCAGTAGAGACACTTGGTCAACTCTTTCTGGCAATTATTTCGACTTAAAGGAAATGTTAACCATAAAGTATGGAGAACCATCCAATGTTTTAGAAATCTTTGAAAGTGATTTTGAGCCAAAGGACGATATGAGTAGAATGCACGAAGTTAAATTTGACAGATGTAAATACTATTCAATTTGGGAAACAGATAAAGGCGAAATTCAGTTATCTATAGACCATGTCGACACAGACAAGTGTTTTATTAAACTGGCATACTTTGACAAAATAAACAGTGAAAAAATCAGAGAAGATGCTATAAATGATTTATAGAACAAATAACAATCATAAAAAGGCACTGCGGTGCCTTTTTACTATAAACTAAATACTAAAACCCATCTTTCGCTTTCCTTGCCAAGCTTAACTTACTACTCTACCAAGCTTACAAACTCCTTCATGCCCTCACTTGCCCCTTTTTGAATCACTTGCACTCGGTCATTATGTAGCAGCACTTGATTCGGGTCAATCAGATAAATCGGGATATCACGCGGAGCATAGTTAATCAAACCTGCAGCCGGATAAACCTGCATAGAAGTTCCGATAATCAAGAAGATATCCGCTTTTTCAACTTCCTTAACTGCATTTTCAATCTCCGGAACCGGCTCCCCAAACCATACGATATGTGGACGAAGCTGATATCCCTTCGGACATTTGTCACCTACGTGAATTTCTAAGTTGTCTTCTGTAAGTTCAAACACCTCTTCCTTACCACCCATTGAGCGCACTTTCATCAATTCTCCGTGCAAGTGAATTACGTTTGAGCTTCCGCCTCGTTCATGCAGATTGTCCACATTTTGAGTGATGATACGCACGTCAAATTTTTCTTCCAACTCAGCCAATATCCGATGTCCCTCATTCGGTTCCACATCAAAAAGTTCTTTACGCCTTTTGTTGTAAAAATCAAGAACTTTCTGCGGATTTCTATGAAAGCCTTCCGGAGTTGCCACATCCTCTACCCGCTCGTTGTTCCACAAACCACCTGCCCCTCTAAAAGTTGCAATTCCGCTTTCGGCACTCATCCCGGCGCCGGTCAAAACTACCAATCGTTTTTTCATTCTATTTCTTCCTTAATAAAATATTCTTTTTCCACAAATTTATTGAATTATAACCGAATTCACAACTCCGTATCATTTATTTTTTCTATTTTTGTATTTTCTCATTGTGATGATTTTTTAATGAAGAAAATTTTTCCCGTAATACTAATATTACTATCCGTTTCTATTCAAGCTCAGCAAGAAAACGATTCACTTTATGCACTAACCACTTCTTCCAATACGGTGGGGGCTGGCTTTGCGAGAATACTGGACCCATACCTATCACCGTTTGAGTACAGCGGCTTGCAAATAAGGCTTCAAAACAAGGCGCAAAAATTTTTCAATCCTGCAAACAACAAGCTTTCATACACGCACAAAGGATTTATTGATGGCGGGTGGGCGCATCATCCAAGCCGAAACAACTCGATGATGTTTTTTAACACGAATTACAGTTTTGGTGTAAACTACCACATCCGTCCTGCAAACAACCTGATGTTGCATTTGGGTGGAAGTTGGGATTTAGGCGTCGGTGGTAAGTACTTATCGCGCAATGTGAACAATCCCTTTTCGCTCGACCTTCATACCGGTCTGAACGCTACAGCTGGATTACAGCATCTTTTCAGCCTGTGGCGACAAGATTTTCGCATCCGATATGGTGCTCAAACACCCTTACTCGGCTGTATGTTTGTCCCTTTACAAGGTATTACGTACTACGAAATGTTTATGCTAAATAATTGGCAACCTGCATTTCATTTCAGCTCGCTTCATAACAGACAAGCATGGACGCATTTTTTAGATTTTGACATCCCGCTGAATTTCAGTACAATTAGAATCAACATCCAACACGACTACCTAAGATATAAGGCAAATAATATAGTTTTCAAAAAAAGCGGTTTGAATTTTGCTGTGGGAACAGTGGTAGATTTATATGTATTTTCAGGAAAAAAACGTAAAATCCCTACTCGTTTTATCAGTTCTTATGAGTAAAAAGCTTTTTCATATCGTCCTTGTGCTATTGTTGGGCTTTCTTTTACAAACATGCATCCAAGAGCCTGAAATAAAACCTAATACAAATCGTGGAAATTTTGATGCCTTATGGAAAATTATAGATACACGTTATTGTTATCTCGATTACAAAGAAATTGATTGGGACGCTGTTTATAAAAAATATTCTCCCCACGTTGATACAATTTCAAATAAGTACACCTTGTTTGATTTATTTGCCGAGATGCTTGCCGAATTGAAAGACGGACACGTAAACCTTTACTCCGAATTTGACAAAAGTCGTTATTGGAATTGGTTTACCGATTATCCGGCTAATTTTGACAGCAAGCTGATTTTCAAGAACCGCTATTTAGGTGAAAATTACCGCATTGCCGGTGCTTTTCGCTACAAGAAAATTGCCGAAGGCGA
The DNA here is from genome assembly GCA_012518275.1 of Bacteroidales bacterium. Taxonomy (GTDB): domain Bacteria; phylum Bacteroidota; class Bacteroidia; order Bacteroidales; family Paludibacteraceae; genus UPXZ01. Next base: position 8,949 of record JAAYSS010000044.1, on the reverse strand, counting down.
AGTTGGCTATATTTATTACGGAAGTTTTTCGGACAGTTTTAATGATAAAAACATCTTTGAAATTTTTTCACATTTTGCTGATTGCAAAGGAATTATCATCGACATCAGGGAAAATGGGGGCGGATTATTAACCAATTCAGAACAATTGGCTTCTTGTTTTTTTACTGAAAAAACCCTGACGGGCTACATCACCCATAAAACCGGCAACGGACACTCTGACTTTTCCAAGCCGAATGCCGTATACACACTTTCGCACGAAAAGTTGAAATGGGAAAGATCGGTGGCGGTATTGACAAACCGAATGACGTACAGTGCTGCCAACGATTTAGTGTGCCGAATGAAATATGCCCCGAAAGCGACCATCATTGGCGACAAAACCGGTGGTGGCGGTGGAATGCCGTTGTCGAGCGAATTACCAAACGGATGGATGGTTCGATTCTCGGCAAGCCCAATGTACGATGCAGAAATGCAAAACACAGAATGGGGAATTGAACCCGATGTAAAAGTATCAATGAGCGAAATCGACAAACTATTGGGCTACGACACGATAATCGAAACAGCTGTAAAAATCTTGACCAAAGACTAAGAGAAAGGAAGTCACCAACATACTATTTTACCATTTCACTAATCAAATATGCGTAAACTAAAAATAACGGAACTTAACCGACTGACCATTGATGAATTTAAGCAACACGAAAAAATCCCGCTGATTGTGGTACTGGACAACGTTCGCAGTTTACACAATGTTGGCTCGGTTTTCCGTACAGCTGATGCTTTTTTGGTAAAATCTGTCTATCTTTGCGGCATCACTTCTACTCCACCCCATGCGGAAATTCACAAAACTGCTCTGGGTGCAGAAAATTCCGTGAATTGGAAGTATTTTGATGACGCTTTGCAAGCGGTGGAAGAGTTGAAAAAAGAAGGATATACTGTCGTGGCTATCGAACAAACAGAAGGCAGTACAATGCTCAATAAATTTAAATTCAACAGCAATAAAAAATACGCCGTAATACTTGGACATGAAGTAAAGGGGGTACAACAATCGGTAATAAATGCTTGTTCAAGCTGCATTGAAATTCCCCAATTCGGCACAAAACATTCTTTAAACGTAAGTGTTACAACAGCCATTGTCATTTGGGAGTTTGCTAATCATTTATCACTTAATTTTTAACAATGAAAATAAAACACCTATTGCTTATCTTCAGCATATTATCGATTCAATCTGTCTTTGGTCAACACACAGTTCGTAAAGAGCTATATCAAGCTTTTCTTTCACGTAACATTAAAAAGTGGGAATCAATGACTTTAAAAGTGGAACAAAACACTAATTTCAACAAAACAGCTGATTTACTACAACTTATCCATTGCTACTACGGATGGACTTCTGAATTGCTCGATTCCAAGCAGTACAAAAAAGCAGAAACAAACATCGTCAAAGCTGAGAAATGGATTGATAAAATTTTGGCAAAAGAGCCGAACAATGCCCTTGCGGTAAATTATAAAGGCGTTTTTATCAGCTATCGGATTCCGTACAACAAAACAAAAGCAATGACTCTCGAGAAACAAAGTAAACAATTGATAAAAAAAGCCCTTGCACTCAACCCGAGCAATGCCCAAATTCTTTTCGACAACGGCAATGCCTACTACTATCCTCCTAAACTATTTGGCGGTAACAAAAAAACAGCGTTAAGTTATTATCAAAAAGCAATTTCGATACTCGAAAAACAAAAAAACACCAACGGGAACTGGATGTATGTGCAACTCTTGATGCTCGAAGCCCGTTGCAACGACCTGCTCGGCAACTTGGAATCGGCAAAAAAAGGATATGAAAAAACACTGCGCACTGAGCCCAATTTCAAGATTGTCAGAGATAAATATTATCCCGAATTACAAAAACAACTAACAAAATAGCCTCCGTAGACTTATTTTTAAGCTTTCAACTTTACAAACTTTTAACTACTCAACCAACTATGGATTGGAAAGAAAAACTTAGTGAACTTCGCTCAAAACTTCCACAAGTAGAAAGCACACCAGATGAACAACAAGAAACTGTTGCACAGGAAAGCCTACAACTTTTCCCTTTACGTATCGAACTTGATAAACGAAACGGGAAGCCTGCCACTCTGATAACCGATTTTGAAGGTACAGACGATGAATTGAAAGAGTTAGCCAAACTCCTAAGAACCAAATGCGCCTCCGGCGGTTCACAGCGAAACGGCGAAATATTGATTCAAGGCGATTTTAGGGTAAAAGTTGCTGAAATACTTCAAGAAATGGGTTACAAAGTGAAGCGAATTAACTTCAAGTAATGCTACCGACGCAAAACATCATTTTTACCTTTCCCATAAACAGAATCAACATTTTATCAATCGAAACTCCTAATCTCGAGTTGAACAGAATGACGATAACTCTGTTTTACTCAAGAATATCAAGTATAAATAATAGAAATCATGATTAAACGATTTTGTCATGCAGACAGTGGAAATTGCTCCGACCTAAAAAATTGGGGACTGCTGCTACTAAGGCTTGCCATCGGTTTCTTTATGCTGACCCACAGCTGGGCAAAACTTTCAAACTACACTGATTTACAACCAATTTTGTTCACACGCTAAGGAGATGGAACTTCAAAACTAATTTTGTGAAAAAAGCAATAGCGAACGAAGGGATGCAAGGCAATTTCGCATCCTTTTTTTCATTCCATTCATCTTGCATAATCCACAAAAAAGTAGTAATTTAGTGCGATTTTTGCGGAAGCAAAATTCCGAAATGCATTATTTCTACTATCACACACTTAATGCACTATTAATCAATAACATATACAGAAGTACATTCAAATTAATTACTGATGATTGATAAAGAAGACAATATTATTAAGGTGAACATTGATGACGAAATGAAGTCATCGTACATAGACTATTCCATGTCCGTAATCGTATCCCGTGCCCTACCCGACGTGAGAGACGGGATGAAACCGGTGCACAGACGCGTGCTTTACGGCATGAACGAATTAGGAAATAATTCTAACAAACCATTTAAGAAATCAGCTCGTATAGTTGGAGAAGTGATGGGTAAGTTCCACCCACACGGCGATTCATCCATTTACGGTACCGTAGTACGTATGGCTCAGCCGTGGTCTATGCGCTACATGCTTGTAGAAGGGCAAGGAAACTTTGGTTCTGTTGACGGCGACGGTGCAGCAGCCATGCGTTACACAGAAATTCGTCTGCAGAAAATTGCCGAAGAAATGCTTGCCGATATTGATAAAGACACGGTTGACTTTCAAGCCAACTTTGACAACACGCTACGAGAACCGGTAGTTCTACCCTCTCGCATCCCCAACCTGATTGTAAACGGAGCTTCCGGTATCGCCGTAGGAATGGCTACCAACATGGCAACCCACAACCTTTCCGAAACCATTGATGCTTGCATTGCCTACATCGACAATAATGAAATAGAAATTTCTGAGCTGATGCACTACATCAAAGCTCCCGATTTTCCTACCGGTGGAATTATCTACGGATACGACGGTGTAAAAGAAGCATTTGAAACCGGACACGGACGAATCGTGATGCGGGCTCAAGTAGAAATTGAAATAGATACAAACGGCTCCGAACGATTAATTGTAACCGAGCTCCCCTATTTAGTTAATAAAGCAGATTTGGTGAAAGCCATCGCCAATATGGTCAATGAAAAGCGCATCGACGGAATTTCTGACATCACCGACGAATCCAATCGCGAAGGTATGCGTATAGTAATCGACATTAAACGCGATGCTAACGCCAATGTGGTGCTAAACAAACTCTACAAGTTCTCTGCTCTCCAATCTTCTTTCAGCGTAAACAACATTGCACTCGTTAACGGACGCCCACGTCAGCTGAATATCAAAGATTTAATTAAGCATTTCGTAGATCACCGCCACGAGATTGTAACTCGTCGTACTGAATATGAACTTGGCGAAGCCGAAAAAAGAGCGCATTTATTGGAAGGATTTATGATTATTCTGGACAATCTGGATGAAGCCATTCAGATAATCCGTAATTCTCAAACTCCGGAAGAAGCCCGAAATCGCCTGATGAAACGTTTTGAACTATCTGATGTTCAGGCGCATGCTGTAGTTGAAATGCGCCTTCGCCAACTGACAGGCATGGAGCAAGAAAAACTGCGCGCAGAGTACGAAGAGTTGATGAAGAAAATTGAAAACTTAAAGGAAATCCTTGCTAAAATCGAGCTTCGAATGCAAATTATCAAAGATGAGTTGCTCGAAATAAAAACGAAGTACGGTGACGAACGAAGGAGCGAAATTGTTTATTCCTCCGAAGAGTTCAATCCGGAAGATTTCTATGCCGATGATGATATGATTATCACCATTTCGCACCTCGGGTACATTAAGCGTACACCCCTTGCCGACTTCCGTCAACAAGGGCGCGGTGGGGTCGGCTCCAGAGGCAGTGACTTCCGAAATGAAGACTTTATAGAACATATCTATCCGGCCACCATGCACAACACCATGTTGCTATTTACCCAAAAAGGGCAATGCTACTGGCTCAAAGTGTATGAAATTCCCGAGGGTTCCAAAAACTCAAAAGGTCGCGCCATCCAAAATCTTTTGAATATTGATTCGGATGATAAGGTAAATGCATATATTCGGGTAAAAGGATTGGATGATGAAGAATTTATCAATTCACATTACATAATCTTTTGCACAAAAAACGGTATTGTTAAAAAAACAGTGCTTGAAGCCTATTCACGCCCGCGCCAAAACGGCGTAAGAGCCATAAACATCAACGAGAACGATGATGTGATAGAAGTACGCCTGACCGACGGTAACTCGGAAGTTATATTAGCCAGCAGAAACGGACGTGCTATCCGATTCCACGAATCAAAAGTACGACCCATGGGACGTACCGCTGCCGGTGTTATAGGAATGAGATTGGATGATGATGATGATCAAGTTATTGGCATGATTTGTGGGCAGCCAAATGATGGTGAAGACGTGCTGGTAGTTTCTGAACAAGGGTATGGAAAACGTTCCGCACTCGAAGACTATCGTATTACTAACCGAGGCGGAAAAGGAGTAAAAACCATCAACATTACCGAGAAAACTGGCAAGCTTGTTGCTATAAAGAGTGTAAGTGATGATAACGACCTGATGATTATCAACAAGTCCGGCATCACAATACGTACCGGTGTAGAAGAATTGCGAGTGATGGGACGAGCAACTCAAGGCGTGAAAATCATCAATTTAGAAAAGCGCAACGATGAGATAGCATCGGTTTGTAAAGTGAATAAAGAAGATGAAGAGTTTGAAGAAGAAGATACTTCGGAGAATAACGATGAAGCCCCGACAAGCGATATGGAAGAAAACACAAATAACGACATTGAAAAATAAATAAACTAAATCAAATAACTAATTAACAATTATTTTAACCGGATATTGAAAACATCCAAATTTTAACAAACAATACTTACAGTCATGAAAAAATTATTTTTATCAATCTTTCTATTAATGACAGTTTTTTCAGTTTCGCTATTCGCTCAAAAATCAAATGTGTCAAAAGCGAATAACTTGATTATGCAGGAAAAACCTGATTTCAAGGCAGCCCGCGCAGCTATTAAACAAGCTTTCGAACATGAAAAGACTAAAAATGATCCAAAAACCTACTATACTGCAGGTATGATTGGTTATCAAGAAAATGAAACCTACATTAAACGTGCCGCACTGGGGCAAACCATTGACCAAGTAAAAAAGGGAAATGCAATCAAAGAATCGTATGGGTATTTTCTGAAAGCGTATGATTTAGATCAACTCCCGAATAAAAAAGGAAAAATAAGACCGAAGTATTCAAGGAGAATTAAAGATAACCTGAAAGAATACTACAATTCTTCGTGGAATTTGATTACATGGGGTGCGCATCTATTTGATAACAAAGACTATAAAGGAGCCTTTGAAGCATTCCAAATTTTCCTGGACATCCCGAAACATCCGGTAATGAACAACGAAATTTCAATGACCGATTCTACCTATCGGATGATTAAATACTACTCCGGACTGGCAGCTACCAATATGAAGGATTCCAAAAAAGCCATCGCCATCTACGAAGACTTGAAAGACGATAACTACGAAACTAAAAACGTATACCAACTTCTTTCTGATGAGTATCGGAACATTCAAGATACAGCAAAATACTTGGCTACCCTTGAAGAAGGATTCCAACTTTACAACGATGAACCCTGGTTTCTACAAAACATCATTAATCACTATATCTACACCGATAAGATAAAAGAAGCATCAAAATACCTCGACCGTGCTATTGCACAAGCTCCTAACGTACCTCAATACTACTACGTGAAAGGGAACGTGGAAGAAAGACTTGGCAACATTGATGTCGCCCAAAAAGCTTTTGATAAAGCCTTGGAACTTCAACCGGATATGGCGGATGCCCATGCCGGAATCGGACGTCTGATTTTCAATGAAGCTGTAGAAATCTTGAAAGCCGCCGATCAAATTAGAGACAATAGACTCTACAATGCCGAAGTGGAAAAAGCCAATGAAATTTTCAAAAAGTCTCAGCCTTACTTCGAAAAAGCTGTAGAACTTAACCCGAAAGAAGTAGACTACAAACAGGCGCTTAAAATGCTTTACTATCGCTTGGGAATGACTGAAAAATACGATGAAATTACGAAAGAAATAGATAGTATGTAGAGTATTTAATCCAATACATAAAAAAAAGGCGTCTGACTTTCAATAAGTCAAGACGCCTTTTTCTTTCACACTACTGCCGTCATGTTACACTCACATACACAGATTGGGATACGCTATTCCGATCTGCCGACAGCACCAACAGATATGCATACAAAACACGCTCCGCCGATGCATCGGGAAAAGCGATTAAAAACTCATCCGCTTCTGCGCTTCCGCGTAACTTACTGGCTACATACACTGCGCCCTCTTGCGTTTTAAGCACCGCCACCACCTCATCATCCTCCGATGCTCCCGGAATATGAGATTGCGGTTGATACCGAATGGTTACACCCTCAACACTTAGCTCAGCGCCAAGCAGATTTACACGTACAAGAGAACCTTTAGAGATTACCATTTTGCTATAATCTATCACAGGAACACTTCCTGATTTATCCACAGCATTTGGGATGTTAATTGCCATAAAAGCATTGTAAGGTGTTTGAACTCTTGGACGAGCTGGGAAACCATTTTTCACTACCGATGCCAACGAAACATACTCCTCACTCAGCATCCGAAATAAGTTCCGATGCTTTTGCTGAGCCTCGCTGTTCGCATCTTTGGGGTTAAACGCTTTTGAGCGCACGATATTCTGACCACGATGGGTACTGGTAACAAAGTTACCCACAGTTCCTGACATTTTACCTGTCAGCGGGTTTTGGCTTATTGCCATAATTTTTCCTCCTATTTTTTAAGAATTAATAAAAAATTAAACTTTATCTTCCGAAAGACGCGCGCTTTTCTTTCATCAGACGTTACAAAGATAAGGCATAAAAAAGCGTTTTGCAAGCAACAAACAGGACTTTAACCTCTGTGTTTCAAATAATTAAACCAATAAAAACAAATTAACTCTACCTAACACAAAGAAAGAACAACACGTTAAAGTTATTTAACCAATTAATCGCAAATTATTAACATAACTTTTGTTAAAAACTAATTGAACAAAAATGCAAAAAAAGATCCAAAAGTCAATTATAGCCACTTAATCAGATAGATTTTAATAAAAAAAACGGGCAATACTGCCCGTTTTATATAATTTTCTCCTAAGCTATGCTCTACGCCGTTACAACATCATGTATATTCGCAACAAATTTTCCAATATGCCTCAAATGCTGTCCATACACCTCTTGCCAATTAAATTCATTAAACGGTTTATTGTTAACAAGTATTTGACCGCTTATATCTCCGTTCACACTTACATAATCGAGAATTGACTTCAAATACTCCAACTGCATAGTGTTAAGCGAGTTGGCATTGATAAATTGCGAAAACTTTTGTAGGGCTTTCTCCCTGTCAATACCCACAAGCGAACGGATAAATATTGCAACGTTGCCATACATTCTGTTGCCTATATGCTTTTCGTAATCTTTTTTGCTTCCCAACTCTTGCCACAAAACTTTTTCTAACTGCCTAATATCGCCAATATTAAGTTGTTCAAGATTTTTTATTTTCTTAATAACTGGGTTGTCGCTGTTTTCGATTAGGTAATCCAACACCTTCTGCTTATAAGAGGTTTTGAACCTTAGCGTACCAACCTTTTTACCTTCGGTTATTTCATCTTCAATATCAATTTTGAAGATTTTGGTTTCTTCCTTTTCCAGGAACTCCATCAGGCTCCGTAACTCCTTCCTTACTCGTTCGAGTTCCGACAGAGAAATATTCTCCCAAAACTCCTCTGTTTGAACTTCTGCAAGCGTTTTCTTTTTGGCTTTCACCTGTGTAATTCTCATTTTCTTTTCCAAAGCCTTGGCAATATCTGCAACGATCTGTATATCACCACTTGCATCCACCTCCTCATCCAAAAGAGAAAGTTCAATATGGAGCATTATCAAATCGAACCGCTTGGCGCTCTCCTTTTCTTTCAATATTGGCTCGATAAGTGGCGAGATATTGTTTTTCACCTCCAATCCGTCCACTGCCGATAGATATTCCCACGCTTTTTCAGATGAGTACTTATCTACTAATTCCAATTTATCTCTTACGCTGATATATTTGCGGTTCAATGAACCAATTCGGTCTCTCAGTTCAGCTTTCAAGCTATCGTGTAGTTGCTTGGCAAACTCATCCTCCTGATATATGGCGGTCTGTAGAGCGATAGCAATATCCAACTTCAGGTTAAAAAGTTTCTCTGTCAACGAAATTTGCCTTGTCGATTTAGGTTCTTTCACCTGCATACTGAAGTAGTCAAAGTTTCCACAGTAATCAAAGAT
>JAAYSS010000043.1 GCA_012518275.1 Bacteroidales bacterium | reverse complement strand
TTCAGCAATCAATGTCAAAAATGAGGGATTACGCTTATTGGCATAAAGAATAATAACTTTCGGAACGAGAGGGTTAGCTCGGTCAATTTTCTGTCATTAGACGGGATTACCCGAGAAGCCCCCACTTTAATCAAACCGTAAGATTGATAAGTGGAGGGTAGTTCACGTGTTTCTTATGTTTTCGGATGTATATTCATTTCGAGGATATAAGAGGAGAATGATGATGAAAAAAGAAAAAGTATATATCGTTTTGTCCGATACAAGTTCAATTGTTTCTAAATTGATTAAACTATATACAAAAAAACGCTATAATCTATGTATCAATATCGTTTGATTCTCAGTTATTAGAAGTTTATAGTTTTGGGAGGAAAAAAGTTGGAAATCCATTTAGTGGAGGATTCGTAAGAGAAGATATGAAACGAGGGTTATTTATTCTCTTACCGTAACGGAACGTCAATTAAAAAAGTTGAAACGTTATATATTTGCAATGGAAAGAAGTAAAGAAATTTATCGTTATCATTTTTGGTTTGTTCGGGTTTCTTGTAAATAAACCTATTCAAAGAAAAAATGCTTACTTCTGTTCACAATTTGTCGCGACGATATTAAAGAAAAATCAAGTAATTGAACTCGATAAACCTCTTGCGTTAACCGCTCCACATGACTTTCAGGGACTAACACTATTGGATTTAGTATATGAAGGAAAATTGAACACGTATCTTCAAGATGATCGTGGTGAAATTTCAATGACACTTCCTTCTGTTTTCGTTTAAAGCGGATGATGAATATACGAAAGGATGGAGGAATAAAAATGCCTGGTAAAATCGATATTTTAGTTGTAGAAGACGACGAAGACATTAATCAATTGTTATGCAAAATTATTAAAAAGAGCGGCTACTATCCGCAATCTGCATACTCTGGTACAGAAGCGATCATGTATTTAGAAAAACAAAATTGGGATTTAATTTTACTTGATTTAATGCTTCCAGGGATGGATGGGAAAGCAGTTCTTGAAAAAATTAGAGAACAAGGAGTCATGCCGGTCATTATTATTTCTGCAAAAAATGAAAAAGAAACGAAAGTAAGTACGTTACGATCTGGCGCAGATGATTTTATTACGAAACCGTTCGATATCGATGAAGTTTCTGCACGTATCGATTCACTGCTTCGTAGATATCGTTATACGAATAAAGCTACAGAACGAGTGCTTACCCATAAAGATATTCAATTAAATTCGGAAGAAAAAACCGTTTATGTAAATGGACAAAAAATTTCATTAACCGTTCGAGAATATCACATTTTAAAACTGTTCATGTCTTCTCCTAAAAAGATATTTTCGAAAGCGAATGTATTTGAAAGTGTGTGGAACGAACTGTTCTATGGGGATGACAACACCGTAAACGTTCATATAAGCAACTTACGAAATAAATTGTCCCAAGCAAATCCGAATGAAGAGTATATTGAAACGATTTGGGGAATGGGGTATCGGATGAAATCTTAAAGATTTCTTAAGGTATTTCTTAAGCCTTTCTTATACTTTAAGAATCATACTAATGGTAATACGATGAAAGGAGAGCATTAGTATGACAGAATATATTTTACGGACGAACGCATTAACAAAAAAATATAAAAATGATTATGCATTAAAAAATGTTGATGTGACGATCAAAAGAGGAGAAATTTATGGATTGATTGGTCAAAATGGGGCAGGTAAAACGACGATGCTACGTTTAATCACCGGGCTAGCATTTCCTACAAACGGATCGATCGAATTGTTCGAAAATAATGGTCGAAGAGAAATGACTGCAGCGCATAAAAGAATGGGAGCGATCATTGAAAACCCGGCTCTTTTTCCGAATATGACCGCCTATGAAAATTTAGAAGTCCAGCGACTGCAAAGAGGAATTCCAGGAAGAGAGTGTATCGAGAAAGCTTTGAAACTTGTCGGACTTGAAGGTACTGGTAAGAAAAAAGTGAAAAACTTTTCATTAGGAATGAAACAACGCCTCGGATTAGCGATCGCATTATTGAGTGATCCCGAATTCATCATTCTTGATGAGCCAACGAACGGACTCGACCCGATGGGGATCGTTGAAATGAGAGAATTGTTGAAGAAATTAAATCGTGAAAAAGGACTCACTGTGTTAATTTCGAGTCATATTTTAAGTGAACTTTATCAATTGGCTACGAAGTTCGGCATCATTCATCAAGGGCAATTGTTGGAAGAAATATCTGCCGGTGAATTGAATGATAAATGTCGTCAATACTTGCGCATTAAAGTCGATGAACCTGCAAAAGGCGTAAATGTTTTAGAAGAGAAATTATCTGCACATGATTTCGAGATTTTATCAGACGGGACGATCAAACTTTACAGTTATCTCGATGATGTACACTTAGTGTCTCGCACTTTGACAGAACACGGCCTTGTTATCGAACATTTATCTCAAAATGGCGACAGTCTTGAAAATTATTTTACGAAGCTCATAGGAGGCGTTGAAAATGAGTAATCTAATGAAAGCGGAACTTTTTAAATTACGTCGAAATAAGACGTTTATCGTTTTAATGTTATTTATCTTCGGATTAAGTACATTGCTTCATTCTTTGATTGTTACAGAATGGTGGTATATGACTGGAACTCCATTTGAATTGGCGAATTTGAATGAATTGAATGTCTTGATTTTTTTCACTGTTCCACTGTTTTTCAACTTTATCGTCAGCACGTTAGCTGGGTTTTTTATCGCGACTGAATTTACCCAAAACAATGCGATAAAAAACGAAATGATTAGCGGAAACAAAAGATCACAAATATTTATTGCGAAATATTGCGTTTTCACTGTTGGAGCACTAATTACGACGATCGTACTTCCGTTAGTCTCAGCGATTGTCGTCGTAAAATTAGTCGGCACGAACGATGTATTATCAGCAGAAAGTTTGATATATTTAGGGAAATCATACAGTTTGTTTACGATTCATTTTTTAAGCTTTACCGCGATCGTCTTGTTGTTCGCGATATGGACAGAAGATAGTGGCAGGACGATTTTATTCACGTTAGTCCTATCCATTGCGATGTTTTTAGTGGAAAAGTTTGTTACGAACGAATTTGTGAAAACAATTTATGAAAATACATTTTTCTCTCAGTTCACCGAATCGTTTAAATATACGATGACGGATGATGAAATTGTCAAATCGATCGTCATCGGAGTTGTGTCTTTCATACTGATCATGTTATTTGGAATAGTCACGTTTCATAAAAAAGAAGTGAAATAGCAGGAAGGCGGGTGAAAAATATTGTTATATTTGTTTATCATCATGTTCATTATTGTGACGATATTTTTAATCACTCGCCTTTTTGCTTTACATAAAGAGATGAGAAAAATAGTTCACCAATTGAAAAAGTACAATCAACGAGAAACGAATAAGAAGATCGACATGGTGTTAATGGATAAAAATATGGAAAACTTAGGAATGGAAATAAATAAATTAATTGATCTACATATCGCCGAAAATAGGAAACGTGTCCATTTTGAAGATGAGCATAAACGAGCGATTGCTAATATTTCGCACGATCTCAGAACTCCGTTGACGTCGATCGTCGGCTATATCCAAATGGCTAAGAAAGAAGATATTCCACCTGATGAACGGAAAGAATTATTGTCGATTGCGTACGAGCGAGCAAAAAGATTGGAAACTTTATTAAATGATTTTTATGAACTATCAATCATCGAGTCGAACGAACTTCATGTTACATTGGAACGAATCAATTTGAAAAATATCGCAATTGAAGTGTTAATGAGTTTTTATGATCAATTTCACGAAAAAGAGATTACCCCAATCACCCGTATTCCAGACGAAGCAATATATATTATTGCTGATAAGTCTGCGTTGACACGCGTGTTAGAAAATTTGTTTGCTAATGCGTTTACCCATTCAGATGGGGAGATTAAAATGTCGATCGAGGATAAAGATCATGTAGTCAAACTGAAAGTAGAAAATCATACGAATACTTTAACAGAGAAAGATGTTGAACATATTTTCGATCGGTTTTATATGGCGGATCAATCACGTTCCGGAAAAAGTACTGGATTAGGACTATCGATTGCAAAGAGCTTAATGGAAAAAATGAATGGAAACATCCGAGGGCAATTACATGACGGAATATTTTCCATTACTTGTGAATGGAGAAGCGCAAAGGAATAGAAATGATTCATGAATTAAAAAAATTATATTTAACAAAGGATGAGTGCTATAAGGCGGGAAGAAAGATTAC
>JAAYSS010000042.1 GCA_012518275.1 Bacteroidales bacterium | reverse complement strand
GTTAAAAACACACAAACTTTTTGATTTTAAGTAAAAGTCAAGATTAATAAAAATTGTTCAAATTACTACAAAGATACTTTTTTCGATATTGATTTCGAAATAAATTCAAAAAAAATCGTTTTATGCTAAATATTGCTGGAAAATCATTTCATTTTTTTACCTTTGTGTAAAATTTCACTTTTATAAATGTAATGAAAAAATTTTTGTTAATAGCGATGGTCGTTTTGTTTGGAGTTGTGAGTGCTTGGGGGCAAACAGTCGATAACGCAAAGCGACCGGATGTAATCGAGTCCATTGAAAGTACGTCGAAAATAGTGGTAAAGCAAGACTCGAAGCTTGATAAGCTAATTGAAGACTATCTGAATAAAAAAGATATACAGGTAGTTTCAAATTCAGGTCCTTACGTTGGAGCCGGATATCGTGTGCAAGTGTTTTCAAGTAATGCGCAACGTACCGCCAAAAATGAATCGCTTACCATTGAAAGGAGACTACGTAGTGCTTTTCCGGGATACGGAGTTTATAGAACCTATTCTTCGCCTTTTTGGAAAGTAAGAATAGGTGATTTCAGAACTCATGCAGAAGCAAGGGCATTTCGCGCTAAACTGGTAAAGGTGTTTCCTGAACTAAGAAGAGAAACTTACACCGTACGCGAAAGTAGAGTAACTATCCGATAAGCATTTATTTAAAAAAGATGGATTTATACGAAAATAATCTTATTCAGTTTGACAAAGAGAAAACTACCAAGCTTGCAAAAAAATACAAAGCCATTCTTGAAGATTTAGGTGAAGAGCCGAATCGAGAAGGTCTCCTAAAAACACCAGAGAGAGTGGCAAAAGCGATGCAATTTTTTATGCAAGGCTATGAACAAGATCCGGAAGCTATCCTTAGTTCGGCTATGTTTACTGAAGATTATCGGCAGATGGTAATCGTGAAAGACATTGACTTTTATTCACTATGCGAGCATCATATGCTTCCTTTTTTCGGCAAAGCGCATGTGGCATATATTCCCAATAAAAAGATTACCGGACTGAGTAAAATTGCACGTGTTGTAGATGTTTTTGCACGCAGACTCCAAGTGCAGGAACGGCTGACCACACAAATTAAGGAATCTATTCAAAACACGCTAAATCCGCTGGGTGTTATTGTTGTAATTGAAGCACAACACCTTTGCATGCAGATGCGGGGCGTACAGAAACAGCACTCCATAACCACCACTTCAGACTTCACGGGCATTTTCCGAGAAGCAAAAACACGAGAAGAGTTTTTGAATTTGATTAAGGGGTAGTGGGCTTATATTAATTATTGATAACCACTACTGTTATTATTTTTAAAGAAAATGTCAAGTATATTTATATTAGCAAACCCTACCTTTTTTAGCCCGTATTCAATCTTTATCTAAAAAAGCCTTTTTGGAATCTTTTGAGTATTCGTTGTTTCTTAGAAAAGCTGTAGCTAATGAATAAATTAAAAACGGCATTCCCATGTTGAAATATGTGATGTCGTATGCAGAGCTGAAGATGTTATCTGCAAAATTTGATGAAATCAATTTAATCAAATACGTGAAGGCTATAAATGCAAAAAGGGCAAAAGCAATATACTCATTTAACCTAAAAAAATTATCTTGCCACCTTAATGAGAAGAACACACTTATTCCGATTATAAATGCTACATCGAACAAATTGCCCTGCCTGGATTGCAGTACAAATGGATTGAATTCGAATAAAAACAACATATGAAAATCCCATAAAATTAAAGGCAGAAATGATAGAGCAAAAGCAAGGAAAATAGTGCCAATAAATGTTAGTTTTTTTCTAACGGATATTTTAATGAATTCAGGGAAAAGAAAAATAAAAAAAGGTATTATAACTGAAATGCGGGTAGACATAAATAATCCACAAATTGCTCCTAAAAGCAATGTGTTTTTTTGCAATGAAACCTTATTGTTTGCTATGATAAGAATAGTAATAAATACCAAAATAAAGTTGTAAAAGAGATCACTTCTTGCGGCTGCCTCGTACCAAAAAGATGGAGAAAGTGTTAGAAGCAGAATGATAAAAAGCTTTTTTTCTTTATTCTCTTCATAATACATCAGTGCAATAACGAACAAGAGGAATGAAAAAATCATCGCGTAACTGATGTTTCCCATCAAAAAAAATGGAATATGAAAAAACTGCCAAATAGGAAAAGGAGAGCCGTACCCACCCAAATGGGTTTGAGCAGCATATGGATAAATGCCGTCAAATAAATTTTGAATAAAATAATGAATTGCAGACCACCGGTCAATATTAAGCGTATCTGGATTTATCTCATGATGAAGCAGTAAAATAATTGTAAT
>JAAYSS010000041.1 GCA_012518275.1 Bacteroidales bacterium | reverse complement strand
TGGGTGGCATCCCAGTTAATAGTGACGATAACAATGGACCAAAAACACCAGTAGCAAGTCCATAGAGAGGTCCAGTCACTAGACCACATAGTAGGACAGGAATATGCATTGGAGAAAATAATTGACCTCCGCCAGGAATTAAATGAAATACATAGGGTAAGACCACACATAGAGCAATACAGATTGCAGCAATTGTTATTTTGTTAATACTTGTTTTATTCATAAAAAATACCTCCCTAAAACTTTGACCACAAAAACAAATTGGGCCAAATGTTGTATATCTTTCTGTACACATAAAATAAAAAATTGGAATTTGATTCTAATCAGGAATTAATAAAACATTCTCCTGAAAATCAAGATTTAGAAGGGTATTTCAATACCACTAAACTGGAACTTCATGTTCCTTTTCTATTATAAAGTTGGATTCAATTTTGTCAAATAATTGAAGGCTTAGTATAATGAAAGATAATGAACAAAAACATTTAATATTGTTACATTTATGACAGAAATGTACAATCTTAGAAATATATTTAGAGGATAAATAAATGATCTTAGTAGTGGATTCTCAAGGTGGTGGGATTGGTAGAGCAGTTATTCGTTCCTTGAAGCAGCATTTTCCAGACAATGAAATTGTAGCAATAGGTACAAATGGTGTTGCCACATCAGCAATGCTCAAAGCTGGTGCTGATCAAGCAGCAACAGGTGAAAACGCTGTAGTTGTAACGGCAAAAAAAGCGGATGTTATTATAGGGCCAATAGGTATTGTTATTGCTGATTCATTACTAGGTGAAATTACACCTAAAATGGCTTTAGCAATTGGCCAAAGTAATGCCAAAAGAATTCTTATTCCGGTTAATCATTGTGACAATATCATTGTAGGTGTGCCAGATTTAACACTTGGAAAACTAGTTGATAATGTAATATTTGAAATAAAAAACCTCAAGGATCAATAGTTCCTCGAGGTTGTTTATTTATCTGTTATTTAGTTTTACTGATTTATGAATTAAGCTTCAGCTTCTGCTTCATTTGACTTTTCTGCATCTAATTTTTGAAAACGCTCATAATTTGCCTGTAAAGCTGTAAGAATATAGTCTGGATCTTGACCATGAACCATACAAGCTTGTTCAAGTGATTCAAATTGTGAGGCAGGACAACCTAAACAATTCATACCCATACTCATGAATATAGGTGCAAGTCTAATATCAATTCTTAAAATGTCTGAAATCAACATATCTTTTGTAAAAACTTGTTTACTCATTTTCTCTCCTTTTATTCTAATAAAATGAATCTTGATTATCTCCTGATTTTATTATACATAATAATCTTTGTTTGCTTACGTTGCAAATGTAACGAGGTTATACATATAATGAATTGTTAAAATTTGGTTTAAAAAACTAGGAGATGTTTTTATTTATGTGGCTAATTCTCTCTTTGATTGCTTTGTTGATGTGGAGTGGATCAGATCTTTTTTCAAAATTGGGCTGTCAAAATAAATCAGAAAAAACTGCTCCCTTGAAGATGGTTATTGCTATAGGTGTAGCCATGGGCCTGCATGCCTTTTTTGAAATATTTGTTACGGGTACAAAATTTTCGCTCGAGGTAGTTTGGATTTATTTGCCTGTCTCTTTACTCTATATAGTATCAATGGCTATTGGATATTTTGGTCTTAGATATATTGAATTATCAATTTCTTCACCAATTTGTAATACGTCCGGTGCACTTGTTGTATTGTTTTATTTAATCAGTGGAGTCGTGCCAGATACAATTATTTTAGTTGGAGTAGTTTTTACATTTTTTGGAATTTTAGGTTTGGGTTTTGCTGAATATTCTGAAGATGAAGAAGCAAGAATTGAACGACAAAAATCAGCCAATATTAAATATCATAAAAGTTTTTTAGCGATTTTTTTACCTATTTTATACAGTTTAATCGATGCACTTGGCACTTATGCAGATAGTTTAATTTTGCAATCTGAAAAATTGGAAGAAGCACAAGCTAATATTGCTTATGAGCTAACGTTTTTTGTAGTTGGTATTTTTGTATTAATCTATTTACTTATTCGTAGAGAATTTACTTTAACTAAATCCGATGGTTCAAAAGCAATCGCTTCTGTTTTTGAGACAGTTGGTCAGGTCGCGTATATCTATGCAATTGCAGCCAACCCAATTTCTGCAGCTCCGATAATTTCCTGTTATTCAGTTTTAACTGTGGTTTGGAGCAGATTAATTTTAAAAGAAAAGCTTTCTTGGAAACATTATCTTGGAATTTTAGCAGCCTTTATAGGTATCATCATTCTTGCTGTATTTGATTCGGAATGATTAAATTTTCTAAGTTGCTGAGCTTTTAATTTGAATGCCAAAACCGAAATTAACACAAATATGTTTTAAGTAATATTTCGAGTATGATATATTATTTAAGGTAAAAAATACAAACCTGAAAGCTAGGGTGATTAATTTGAAATTAAGTCTTAAAAAAATCAATAAATTCTTTGATGATAAGCATGTCTTACAAGATATTTCATTTGAAGTTGAATCGGGTCGAGCAATGGGATTTTTAGGGCGAAATGGTTCTGGCAAAACGACTACCTTTCGTTGCTTGATGGATATTTTTAAACCAAATTCTGGTGAAATATTGTTAGATGGAGAAAAATTTAGTGTAGAAAAATTTAAAATTGGTTACTTACCTGAAGAACGTGGTATGTACGCGAAAGAAAAAATTTTGGATCAGTTGACTTACTTTGGCAGTCTGAAAGGCAGTTCAAAATCAGCAAGTAAAAAATCTGCAGAGGAGTGGCTAGATCGCTTTGATTTATTGGAGCATGGTAAAGACAATTTAGAAATTCTGTCTAAAGGTAATCAACAAAAGGTCCAAATCATTCAAGCTTTCCTTAATAATCCAGATATTATTATTTTAGATGAACCATTTAGTGGCCTTGATCCAGTTAATTCAGCCTTGTTTAAAGATGTTATCCGCGAAGAAATCAAAAAAGATAAATTAGTTATTTTTTCCTCTCATCAAATGAGTTATGTTGAGGAATTTTGTGATGATATTACACTTATTAATCATGGTCAGATTTTAGTTAATGATGATTTGCAAAAAATTAAAAATGAAATGGGAAAAGGTAAAATTAGAATTGAACCCAAAGAAATAGAAAGATCAGAGTTAAAGAGAATTATTCAGGAAATGCCAGACATTTCCAAAGATTCCATCGAAGAAGACAAAGATTCATTAATTGTTTCATTAATGCAAGGTAGCAAACAATTTCTAACTCAAATAATCGAAAAAGATATTGAGATAAAATTGTTTGCATCTTATCATCCAACCTTGACGGATATTTTTATCAAACTTGTCCAAGAACATGATCAGGATTTGGGATATACCGAAATGGATAACTCAGGGAATAATATTGCGATAGAGGGTAAGGAGCATAAACATGCGTAATATAGGCTTAGTTTTTGATTTTGAATTTAAGGGAATTATTCGCAAAAAGACCTTTATTATTACAACTATCATCCTTTGTCTAATTGCTTTTGCTGTCATTTTGATTCCATCTTTTTTGGTTAGGGACAGTCAAACAG
>JAAYSS010000040.1 GCA_012518275.1 Bacteroidales bacterium | reverse complement strand
TTGAAAGCCAGCTCTTTGTTTGGCTCTTTTTGCGGAACGGCTTGATTGGGAAAATGGGTGTGAAACAACGCCATTTCGTAACGTTGATTATTTTGAAACCCAAAATCAGCGTGCACTTTCCAAAGGGTAAATATCGGAAATTCTGTCGTGTTTGATATTTTGAAGTGATTTACAGTGCTGTAAGGCAGTTCCACATTGCGATGCGATCCGTCAAACGCAAGCCTTTGCAGGTTCGGGATGCCGTGAGCGCCCGGGAAAAAGCCGTTTTTGGAATAATTATTTGAAATGTAAATCGCTGAATTGAAGTCGTTTTTGCTATATAATGCCGTTCCGGAAAGATGGATTTCATGACCGGCAGTGTTTTTCATTCTTCTGCCGACAATCGGCATTTTCCACGTTAAATAATCAATGGTATCGGCAGGAATGCGGTAATCGCCGTAATTTTGCACGGTTGAGCGCATTCGATAAAACCAATTTTTAGATTTAACATTCAGCCCGACTGATGAACCAACTAAGCCGTTGTTAGATTTTGCAAAAATCGACACATCGCCCCACGTATGGTCTTGTGCGGGCACTTCTGCCGGCAAAATTTCTATCACGCCACCCATCGCATCCGAGCCGTAAAAAAGCGACATAGAGCCCTTATATACAATCAATTGATCAACATCAAACTGATCAAGTTCAAGTCCGTGGTCTGCACCCCATTGCTGATTTTGAATCACGATACCTTTGTCAACCACCGCCATTCTGTTGAATCCCATACCCCGAATAACGGGTTTTGCCACACCGACACCCACATTCATACTCGCCACTCCCGGCAGTTTGGAAAGAGATTCAGCGAAGGTATTTGCATTTGTTTTTTGAAAAAAACTGCGATTAGCAGAAATTCCGCTCAAAGACGTTTCGGCTAACGTGTGCTTGCTTTGTGCCGTAATGGTCATCGATTTTAATTCAATAGTTTTGGGTTGCAGATGAATGTGAAAAAAGTTTTTCCCACTATCTGCTTTTTCCGAATAATCCTGATATTCAGGATGTTTTATAATGATTATTTCGGAGTCGGTTGTGGGAATTTCGAAGGAAAAATACCCGTTTTTATCAGTTTGGGTTTTGATTTTACCGGATGCGGTCATCACAGACGCACCTGAAACACCGATTTTATTATCCGCATCACAAATAGTTCCTTGAATAACTGTTTGATTTTGAGAAAAGGCAATAAAATTGCTTGAAACAAGCAAACTGAAAATTATAAGTGTTTTAAAAAGTGAAGTCATCGCTTGAGCATAATATATTTACACTTTTCAGTTGCAATGATTGCAAATGCCATTAATCATTACATCCAAACTTTGTGTCTTAAATCCCGGCGGAAGTGCGATTTTCACATCAATCGCATCATCATTTAGGCATTGCACTTCGTTGCATTTAATGCAATGAAAGTGCGAGTGTACCGTATCTTGACGCATATCGGAAATAGCGTATTTTACCTGGTTGTTATCGAGAATAATGCTGTGAATTATGCCTGCAGCTTCTAATGTTCTAAGTGTTCGATAAAAAGTTACTCGGTCAAATAAGTTACCCGAAACATCTTTAATTTCTTGCTCAGTCATAGCCGTTTCGCTCTCGAGTAACTCATTCAAAACCGTTTTTCGGCACGCCGTGCTTTTTAATTTATGAGAAGATAAAATCTCTTCGGAACTTTGTTTCGCTGACATAATTATCGTTTTTATAAAAGTGCAACAATGTTGCAAAAGTAATCAAATTTCATTAATTGACAAATAATTTTAGTAAAAATAAAAGAAACAGGACAAAATGCTTTATCTTTGCCTATTATTTCAAAAATCGATTTTTATGAAAAAAGCGCCTTACGATGTAACTTTTTCGCCATTTAGGGGATTTTCACGTGATGAATGGAAAAAATTGGAAGCTCATCCGATGTTTCCGGTTGATGATATTGATTTGTCGGAGTTGAAAGCGATGAACGAGCCACTGACGATAGAAGAATTGGAAGAAATTTATATGCCGATGGTTCGGTTTCTCGAAATTCATATCACGCATTACCGCCACCTGCACAATGAACGCGACGAATTTTTTGAAAATGAAAGTAGGAGAGTACCTTATATAATAGGAATAGCAGGAAGTGTGGCTGTCGGAAAAAGCACCACTGCACGCGTACTTCAAAAACTGCTTTCGATGACACCGCAAAAGCCGAAAGTAGCGCTAATCCCGACAGATGGATTCCTTTTTCCAAACGTAGAATTGGAACGTCGCGGTATAATGAATCGGAAGGGATTTCCGGAAAGTTATAATACAAAAAAACTAATTTCATTTTTATCAGCCGCCAAATCCGGTAGAAAAATTCTGGAAGTACCAGTTTATTCCCACTTTTATTACGATATTATTCCTGATAAGATTCAAACATTTGAAATGCCTGACATCATGATTGTTGAAGGCATAAATGTATTGCAAGTATCGACCAATAAATCCAATAAAAAACGACGAGTGTTTGTTTCAGATTTCTTTGATTTTGCGATTTATGTGGATGCGAGTGAAAAAGATTTGAGAAAGTGGTATCTTGATCGTTTCTTAACGCTTCAAAAAACAGCTTTTACCGACCCGAATTCATTTTTTCATCAATATTCTACATGGTCAAGGACGAAATTACTTGAATTTGCCAATAACGTTTGGGATGAAATTAATCTGCCGAACTTGATGGAAAATATTCTTCCAACCCGTTTCCGCGCCGATTTAATTATTGAAAAGGGTTCGGAGCATTTTACAAGGGGAATTCGAATTAGAAAAATCTAAATTGAATCTGCCTTGAAATAAAAATTACATAATTATTTCATTATCTAAAAGAAAAGTTATAATTTTGCACTCTAAATAAAAAATTTATTTCCTTATTATATATGGCAAAGAAAATTAAAAGCAAGAAAAAAGAAGAGCAAATTCAAGAAAATGTTGGAAATATAATCAGCTCTTCCGAAGTATTTATCGAAAAAAATCAGAAAAAAATCTTAATCGGCATTGGCATTATAGTTTTGTTGGTGCTTGCTATCATGGCGTTCCGTAACTTTTACCAGCAACCAAGAGAAATAGCAGCTGAAAATGCCATGTATAAAGCACAGGAATACTTTGCAGCTGATTCCTTCAAGGTGGCATTAGAAGGTGATGGTGCTAACGTAATGGGTTTCAAGGAAATTGCATCTCAATACGGAATGACAAGAAGTGGTAAGTTAGCATCAGCTTATACGGGAATTTGCTATTATAAACTTGGCAAGTATCAGGATGCTATTAAATTCTTATCGCAATATGATGGAACTGATAATTATTTCAAAACGTCTGTGATTGGTCTTATAGGTGACTCATATGTCGAACTAGATAATGCAGACAAGGCTCAAAACTTCTATAAAAAAGCAATTGCTGAGAAGAATGAACTTGCACCGATTTATCTGAAAAAATCAGGAATACTTTATGAGACCAAAGGGAATAATACAGAAGCAGAAAAAATGTACACTCAAATTAAAGATGAGTATCCTAACAGCAACGAAGCTTATGATATTGATAAATATATTGCGCGTGTTCAAGAGTAATTTTTAATAAATAAAAGGAAACTGCTTTCACACAACAATGTGAGAGCAGTTTTTTACATCAAAAACTTTTAACAAGTTTAACATAACAAAATGGCTACAAAATATCAAAATCTCTCAGAGTACAATTCAGAAACAATGCCCCAAAAAGAAGTAGTTGCAAAACAATCCTATGCCATTGTAGTGGCTGATTGGAATCCGGAAATTACTATGGCAATGCTTGATGGTGCATACAATACCCTGATAAAAAATGGAGCAATTGAAAAAAACATTCATGTTCTTCATGTACCAGGGACTTTAGAACTTACGTTCGCAACATCTCAATTAGTGACAAAAAAGAAAATCGTTTCAGGTAAAAAAGTAAATAAATACGATGCTATAATTGTAATTGGGTGCGTCATTCAAGGTGAAACACCTCATTTTACATACGTTTGTGAAGGCGTAACGCAAGGTATTACAGCGTTGAATTTAAGAACCGATGGATCTCCGATTATTTTTGGAGTTTTGACTACTAATACGTTACAACAAGCCAAAGACAGAGCTGGAGGAATCAACGGCAACAAGGGGAATGAAGCTGCTATTGGTGCCATTAAAATGGCTAATATCGTTTGGTAAATAAAAATTTTTATTTACCTTTGCAGCCATAAATCGAAAATACAGTTTACATTAAGATTAAAAATGTTTTTCGATTTATTCTATCTCTTCGCTATTTTTTGTGTCGGGCAGTTACCAAAGTGGCCAACTGGGGCTGACTGTAACTCAGCTGTCTTTCGACTTCGGAGGTTCGAATCCTTCACTGCCCACATTTCTAAATTTAGAAATCAGAAATTCTTATCTTCATTTTCCAATTTCTGATTTTATTCTGCGGGAGTAGCTCAGTTGATAGAGCATTAGCCTTCCAAGCTGAGGGTCGCGGGTTTGAGCCCCGTCTCCCGCTCTTAAAAAGAGGTGTTAACAGTTGTTGTTGATGTCTCTTTTTATATAATTAGAAGAGTTGTCTTTTTGTAACTTTAAAACCATTTCTTTGCCATAATGATGGATTTTTAATTAAAGACACAACATGTTGCCTAAAATTTCTTCGCCAAAATTCTGATTATAAAGAAATTTTATTCATTTCTTTGTTCATTAGTTAAAAAAGCGTACCTTGGCTTTCTTTTTGAAGGGATTTTATCAGGATATAAATTTTCCTATTTTATTTTTAGGTGCTGTTTTCAAGGTTTATATCGGCACATAAAACTAATACATAAACAAAAAACTTAGTTGTTTTCGTGGAAAAATTGTACAATCAAAAGCCAAAAAACACAAATAAAATAAAAGTTGCATTTTTTGCCGATATCCTTATTGATGATTACGATGGAGCTATAAAAACGATGTATCAACTCATTAATCGTATTCCCGAAGATCGGTTTGAATACGTTTTCTTTTGTGGTACACCTCCAAAACATTCGTTTGACTATAAAGTTGTGAAGGTTCCTAACATCATCATTCCATTCAATATGTCGTACAAAGCCGCTCTTCCAGGATTGGCAAAAATAAGACTTCACCTTGCATTGAAAGAATTTAATCCCGATGTAATACACCTTTCCACACCTTCACCACTTGGATTTTTCGGCTTAAATTACGCCCGTGAGCATAATATTCCGATATTATCAATTTACCACACACACTTTATTTCTTACCTTCGTTATTATTTCAAACTTCTGCCTTTTCTTATCAAGCCCATTGAATCAAAGGCACTAAAATTATATCGAAAATTCTATAATCGATGCGATTTGATTTACGTTCCTACTCAATTGATGATAAACAAACTGGAGAGCTACGGAATTGAAAAAAATAAGATGACACAATGGCATCGCGGACTTGATACGAAGCTTTTCAATCCAAACCGTGCAGGACAAAACTATATTCGCGCCATTACGGGAAATGATAAGCCTTCTTTACTCTATGCTTCTCGTATTGTGTGGGAAAAAAACATTGAAACGCTTTTCAATATTTACGATGAAGTGAAAGCGCAAGGTCTTGACGTTAATTTTATCGTAGCAGGCAAAGGTGTTGCCGAACCCGAAGCACGTGAACGGATGACAGATGCCATTTTCTTGGGTTTTCTCTCACACGAAGAGTTGGGAAAACTATATGCATCCACAGAAGTTTTTATCTTCCCTTCCATATCTGAAACCTATGGTAATGT
Source organism: Bacteroidales bacterium (assembly GCA_012518275.1). Lineage (GTDB taxonomy): Bacteria > Bacteroidota > Bacteroidia > Bacteroidales > Paludibacteraceae > UPXZ01. The sequence continues at coordinate 44,525 of JAAYSS010000040.1, read as the reverse complement.
GGTAGTAGAAGCTTCTGCTTGTGGCTGTATCCCCGTAATTGCACGCGGTGGTGGTTCGCAAGCCTTGGTCATTGATGGTAAAACCGGATTTCTGTGTGAGCCGAACGATGCAAAAGATTATGTAGAAAAAATAAAATTACTCCTAAATAATCCGGAATTGCGACAGAAAATGCAAGAAGAAGCCGGGAAATACACCAAATTATTAAGTTGGGAAAGCCTTACCACACGTTATTTCAACGATATTCAAAAACTTGCCTTAAATAAAATGGAGAAATAAACGAATTATGAGTTTTATACCAACCATAAGAAAACACAAAAAAATATTTGCGGCTATTTTACTAATTGTTGTTTTAATATTAGTAGGAAAGTTTATTTCTACCGTAGATTTTGAGCAGTTAAGTAAATACTTAACTCAAATTCCGGAAATGTTTGTAGGGGTATTAATTGCATCATTTTTAGGATATTTATCATCCACTGTTGCATGGTATCTAATTATGGGCGATGAGCGCAAAAAAGTACGATTTTCGGATTTGTTTATGATTAAGCACATAGGAGAAATGCTCACTATTTTCAACCCGACTGGTATAATTGCAGGAGATGGAATAAAAGCAATTTACCTTAAAAAACGGGGTATAGATAGCCAGCATGGACTTAGCTCTGTCATTGTGTTTCGCATATTATTTATATTGTCCGGTATTTTCCTAATTGTTCTTTCGGGAGTTTACCTTTTAGTAATTAAAACAGGCGACAATTCAAAACTAATACACATTATCATTACTGTCATATTGATTGTTTTTCTAAGTTATTTATTAGCAATTTTTCTTCTGAATTCCAAGTTATATTTTGGAAGAACAGTCGAAAAAATAAAGAGAAAAACAAACTGGTCATTTCTGACCGAATCAACAGTCACATCATCTTACGAAATAAACCAAATTGCATCGAATTTTTACACCAAAAACAAAATTCGATTTACATCATCCTTACTGTTGTGTGTTGCTCAGTGGGTTTTCGCCGCCCTTGAATTTTTTATTATTTTAAGAATATTGGGGCTCAATATTTCAATAATAGACGTGGTAGCCATTGAGATGGGCGTGATGGTTTTTAAAACAATAGGTACAATTATTCCGGGGCAAATCGGGATAGAAGAATACGGCAATAAAGTAATGCTCGACGCAATTGGAATACAGAGCAATGAAGTATGGCTTACAGCTACATTAATGCGTCGCGGGCGTCAAGTATTTTGGCTTGCAGCAGCAGGTATCTTTATGATTATTTTATCCAAAACCAGTGATATTAAACTTAAAAAAAATGACGGAGATCCTTTGCATAACTCATAAATATCCACCAGTAATCGGTGGTATGGAAAAACAAAGTTTTGAGCTTATAAAAGGCTTGTCTCGTTACTACAAAACACATGTAGTTGCTTATCAAAACAGTGGAAATAAGGCTGTTTGGATGGCTAATCTAAAAACAAAAGTACAGACTGTTTTAAAGGAAAACCCCAATATAAAGCTTATTCATCTCAACGACGGATCAATGGGTGCAGCTTGTTTGTGGTTGCAGAAAACCGTCAAAATTCCCGTAATTGTAACTTTTCATGGGTTAGACATCACCTTTCCGTTAGATGTTTTCCAACACAGAATAGTGCCAAGATTAGCTAAGTACAGCGGAGCTATTTGTGTAAGTGAATTTACTCGCCAACAATGCTTAATAAGGGGCTTTCGGGAAAATTCGGTTTTTACCGTAAAAAACGGCGTAGATACTTCATTGGACGAAATACCTACAGAACCAAACTTCAGAGAGAAGTTACGAACAACCTACGGCATAGATGTAGCAGGAAAACACATCCTACACCTTACCGGAAGACCAGTGAAAAGAAAAGGTTTTTCGTGGTTCTTAAAAAACGTAATGCCACTACTCAACGATGATATCATTTTGCTGATGACAGGTCCCATAAAAAATGTTCGGTCTTTTTTTGAAAAGTCATTAAACCACCTACCTTCATTCATAGCCCATAATATTCAGTTACTTATGGGTATGGCAACCGATACTGAAAATGTAATCGAATTTTTGAAAAAAGAAAAAAATGCTTACCATTTAGGAAGCGTTCCCTATGCCGATTTATTACAGATTTTTTCCATTGCCGATTTATTTCTTATGCCAAACATTGAAATAGATGGCGATGAAGAAGGTTTCGGATTGGTAGCCTTGGAGGCAAGTATCCGCGGAACGTACGTTTTGGCTTCAGGTATTGAAGGAATTACAGATGCGGTTATAGACGGAAAAAATAGCACATTACTGCCAAGTAGAAACCCACAAGCGTGGGCTGACAAAATTCACGAATTACTTGGCGACAAAGAAAGGTTACAAAAACTTTCAGCAGAAGGACAATTATTCACAAAACAAAATTACTCGTGGGACATTATGGTAGATGGATACAGAGAGATTTTCGAACAATTTATTTCTCGATAAATAAAACAATATAAGGAAACACTTTGATTTTTTATTTGTAATTTTGTGAAAAGTTGAAAATTAGCTGATTTATCTCAATCAAAAATTATAACATGACCTATCAGGCACTTGTTGTCTCAGAAAAAGAAGGAAAATACATTCAAGAAATTAAGAATTTGACTATTGGTGATTTACCCCAAGGCGATGTTTTAATTCGCGTTCACTACTCGTCATTAAATTATAAGGATGCTCTTTCTGCCATAGGCAATAAAGGAGTAACGAAAAAGTATCCCCACACGCCGGGAATTGATGCGGCAGGAGTAATTATTGAATCTGATAATGAACAATTTAGAGTAGGGGAGAAGGTAATAGTTACCGGGTATGATTTAGGCATGAATACCCCAGGCGGATTTGGACAATACATCCGAGTCCCGGCGGAATGGGTGGTGAAGTTACCAGAAAATTTATCGCTGAAAGAGGCAATGATAATCGGAACAGCCGGATTTACTGCCGGAATTTCGATCACGAGGCTTTCAGAATTAGTTAAGCCCAATGATGGCAAAATTATTGTCTCTGGTGCTACGGGCGGAGTAGGCTCGATGGCATTAAGCATATTATCTAAGCTTGGTTACCAAATCGTTGCCGTATCAGGCAAGGAAGCCGAATATTCGTTTCTTGAAAATTTAGGAGCAAAAGAAATTATCTCAAGAAAGGATTTTTTGAAATTGGAGAAAAAACCAATTTTATCTTCGAAATATGCTGGAGGAGTTGATACCGTTGGTGGACCGATTCTTGAAAACATGGTGAAAACAGTCAGCCCATTGGGAGCTGTAACTACCTGTGGAAGCGTTTCATCTACTGAGTTAAATATGTCTGTTTTTCCATTTATTCTTAGAGGAATATCATTAATTGGAGTTTCGTCTCAGAATTATCCAATGGAATTACGAATTCAACTTTGGAATAAATTGGCGTCAGACTGGAAACCGAAAAAATTGTTGGATATTTACAATGAAATATCATTAAATGAACTTTCGAACGCTATTTCTTTAATTTTGAAAGGACAACTGAAAGGGCGAACTGTTGTGAATTTAGAACTATAAGCTTGAGAGAATAAAAATTTTAACTTTATTATTCGGTAAAAAAATTGGAAATTTGCAGAATCATTTCAAAGAAACTCAATATTAAAATATCACTATTATTATTTTTATGTGTGGAATAGCAATGGTCAGGCTTTTGAAGCCGCTTGATTATTATCAAAAAAAATATGATACGTGGCAATACGGTTTGCATAAAATGTATCTTTTGATGGAAAAACAGCATAACCGCGGACAAGAGGGTGCGGGAATTGCTTCACTAAAACTGGATATTCCACCCGGTGAGGAATATGTTTGGAGAATGCGTATTGAGGGAAAAAATGCTATTCAACAAATATTCGATGACATCAATGATAAAATGGAGCAGCATAACGGGCAGATTGATGACCCTGCGTATGCTAAATTAAACCTACCCTTTGCTGGTGAGCTTTATCTCGGTCATCTCAGATACAGTACAACCAATTGGAGCGGATTATCTTACATTCATCCTTTCCTACGGCGCCACAACTGGAAAGCGCGGACATTGGTGTTAGCCGGGAATTTTAACTTGACTAATGTGGATGAGATTTTTGAACGATTAATCAATCAAGGACAGCACCCGCGTAACAAAGCAGATACTTTCCTAATGCTCGAATCACTTGGAAATAAGCTTGATAACGAAGTTCAAGCAGAATATGACCAAGTAAAACAACGTTATTCGAACGATTTGATGATTACTCAAAAAATAGAGGAACAAATTGATATACCATCGTTTATACGTAAGTCCGAAAAACATTGGGATGGCGGTTATGTAATTTGCGGAATGTTAGGACACGGCGATGCATTTGTGTTTCGTGATCCGCAAGGAATTCGTACAGCATTTTATTACAAAGACGATGAAATTGCAGTTGTTACTTCTGAGCGTGCGGCATTACAGACCGTTATGGGCGTAAATGAAGAAAACATCCATGAACTTCAACCCGGTAAGGTATTGATAATCAAGAAAAATGGGCATATATATATTGATACTATTCGCTTCCCTTCGGAGGAAATAAAAGCGTGTTCGTTTGAGCGCATCTATTTTTCGCGAGGAAATGATTTGGATATCTATAAAGAAAGAAAAAAACTTGGAGGCTCCCTGTCAGCACAGATATTGAAGTCTATTAACGGTGAAATTGATAATTCGATATTTTCTTTTATCCCAAACACAGCAGAAGTAGCATTCTATGGTATGATACAAGGTATCAAAGAGCTTACCGGTATTGATCCGCACATTGAAAAAGTACTGATTAAAGACATCAAACTTCGCACTTTTATTTCGCAAAATAAAGAGCGAGATGACTTAGCGAAGCACGTGTATGATGTTACATGGAACTCCATTCGTAGGGGTAAAAAAGATAACTTAATTATTATTGACGACTCTATTGTTCGTGGTACAACCTTGAAGCAAAGTATTTTATCAATAATAAACCGTCTTGAACCCAAGAAAATTGTTATTGTATCATCTTCACCACAAATTCGTTATCCTGATTATTATGGAATAGCCATGTCTAATATGAGTGATTTTTGTGCTTTTAAAGCAGCAATTGCTTTGCTAAAAGAAACGGGAAAACAACACCTTATTGATGAGGTTTATCACAAGTGCAAAACACAAGAAAACTATCCGAAAGAAGAAGTTACCAATTTTGTTTGTGACATTTATAAACCATTTACACAAGAACAAATTTCCGCAAAAATTGCAGAAATGCTGACCCCGAAAGAGGTAAGTTGTCCGGTTGAGATTGTATTTCAAACAATTGAAGGTTTGCACCAAGCTTGCCCAAATCATAGAGGCGACTGGTATTTTACCGGAAACTATCCCACGCCAGGTGGCAATAGATTGATTAACAAAGCATTTATCGATTTTTACGAAGGAAAGGAAACAGTATGATTGAAATAATTCCGGCTATTGATATTATTGATGGAAAATGCGTTCGTTTGAAGCAAGGTGATTATGCACAAAAAACCGTTTATAACGAAAATCCGATAGAAGTTGCCAAAAGGTTTGCCGATGCTGGCATTCGCCGATTGCATTTAGTGGATTTAGATGGAGCTAAGGCACAGCATATCGTTAATTACAAAGTCCTTGAAGGTATAACATCTAAAACTGATTTAATTGTTGATTTTGGTGGAGGATTAAAGTCGGATGATGATCTGCGGATTGCTTTTGAATGTGGCGCTTCCATGGTTACAGGTGGAAGTATTGCCGTGAAAAAGCCAGAGGTATTTTTGTCTTGGATTAAAAAATATGGAGCTGAAAAAATTATTCTTGGAGCTGATGTAAAAGACCGGAAAATAGCCGTTGGCGGATGGAAAGAAACAACAGAGATAGAACTTTTGCCGTTTCTACAAAAACACATTGAAAAAGGAATAACAAAAGTGATATGTACCGATATCAGTAAAGACGGCATGCTCGAAGGCCCGTCCATTGAACTCTATAAAGACATCCTTCGCAGCCTATCTGACGTCTATTTGATAGCAAGTGGGGGAGTGAGCAACATACAAGATATAGAGCAATTAGAAGAAGCCGAAATACCTGCCGTAATCTTTGGAAAAGCAATTTACGAAGGACGTATTGCGCTAAAAGAATTAGAGAGATTTATGTAATATATTTTTTGCAATCTTCTAATTTATTCTAAAATCTTATCAGCTATATGGATGTTGCAAAATAATTTTTTATTTTTGTATTAGAAAATCAAAATCTGGTTACTTTAACCTTACAAAATTTCACATAAAAACGTACTTTTATGCTTAAAAAAATTTTATCGATTACCGGAAAACCTGGCCTTTACAAGTTAGTTGGACAGGGTAAAAATATGCTGATTGTCGAAAGTCTTGCCGATGGAAAACGTTTTCCGGCTTATGCGCGGGATAAAGCCGTGTCGTTGGGTGATATTGCCATTTTTACAGAAATGGAAGAATTACCGCTTGGCGAAGTTCTTGAGAAATTAAAAGAAAAAGAAAATGGTGCAAAAGCATCTATTGACCCAAAATCTGATAGTGAAACATTGCGAGAATACATGGAAGAAATTCTACCGGATTACGATAAAGACCGTGTATATCCCAGTGATATCAAAAAACTAATTACATGGTATAATATTCTTGTGGAGAAAAATCTTACTGATTTTATCGAAAAAGAAGAAGAAATTGGTGATGAAAATGGAGAAAAACAGTCTGAATTAAAAGAAAAGAGTCAAAAAGAAGGTAAACCTGTTACTGGTAAAAAAGAACCAAAAGTTCAGACAAACCAACCTAAGGTAGATCATAAACAGGCCAAAAATCGGAAAATGGGAGAATAATTTTAGTTAATAGCATACATGTTATTACAATATTCTCTGTTATTCAAATTTCTAATTCGCCAACAAGTAACTATCTAATTTTTAAAATGAAAGTTTTCGAAATCACATCTTTGATTGAAAAAATTGCGCCGTTGTCGTTGCAAGAAAGCTATGACAATGCTGGTTTACTTGTGGGCGACAAGTTGATGAACGTAACAGGTGTGCTTATCACGTTGGATGTTACAGAAGCGGTAATTGACGAAGCTATTCAAAAGAAATGCAACTTAATTATATCACATCATCCGCTGATATTCAAAGGTTTGAAAAGAATAACAGGGCAGGACTACATACAGCGAAGCATTATCAAAGCAATTAAAAATAACATCGCAATTTATTCAGCTCATACGAATATCGACAATGTGCAGAATGGTGTAAATGGAAAAATAGCTGATAAAATCGGGTTAATAAATCGTCAGATTCTTCTACCCAAAGCAGAGTTATTACTGAAATTAATTACGTTTGTTCCACAAGCTCATGTTGAAAAAGTGAGAGATGCTTTATTTAATGCCGGTGCAGGACAGATAGGAGAGTACGATAAATGCAGTTTCAACTTGGAAGGCATCGGCACTTTTCGCGCAAGCAAAACATCCAATCCTTTCGTGGGAGAAAAAAACAGACTTCACGCTGAACCCGAGACTCGAATAGAAGTAATATTACCTAAGTACTTGATGTACAAAGCAGTAAATGCTTTACTTCAAGCACATCCGTATGAAGAACCAGCTTATGACATTTTTCCTTTAGCAAACACTTGGAACGCAGTAGGTGCAGGCATGATAGGTGAGTTAGAGCAAGAAATGGAAGAAGTATCATTTTTGAAGCATCTGAAACAATCCTTTAATTTGCAAATTATTCGTCACAGCCCGTTCATAGGGCGGAAGATAAAGAAAGTTGCACTTTGTGGAGGTTCCGGGAGTGAGTTTCTAAGAGAGGCAATAAGGCAGAATGCAGATGTTTTTATTTCAGGCGATTTTAAGTATCACGAATTTTTTAATTCTGAAGGACAAATTCTGATTGCTGATATTGGTCATTACGAAAGTGAGCAATTCACAAAAGATATTTTTTATGAGATAATTACAAAAAATATTCCTAACTTTGCAGTCCGAATTTCGGAAACAAATACAAACCCAATCAATTATTTTTAAAATATGGCTACCGCAAGGAAACAAGAGAAAGAAATTACTGTAGAGGACAAACTGAAAGCAATTTATGAGCTTCAAAAGGTTAATTCAAAAATTGACGAAATCAAGACTTTGAGAGGTGATCTTCCGCTTGAAGTTCAGGATATGGAAGATGAAATCATCGGTTTGAACACTCGTTTGGAAAATTATGAAACCGAGTTAAAAGAATACAAAACCATGATTTCCAGCAAAAAGATAGAAATTAAAGAGTCGAATATGAAAATCGAACGCTATCAGGAGCAACAAAATAATGTCCGCAATAACCGAGAGTACGATAATCTTTCAAAAGAGATTGAATTTCAGACACTTGAAATTGAACTAAGCGAAAAAAGAATACGTGAATATACAGCTTCAATAGAAGCAAAAAAAGAAGAGAAAGAGAATACGGCTAAACAATTGGCTGAACGCAAACTGGACTTAGATGAGAAGAAAGGTGAGTTAGATGAGATTGTAACTGAGACTAAACAAGAAGAAGAAAAACTTCGCGAGCGTGCTAAAAAAATAGAAGCAATGATTGAACCACGTTTGGTTACGGCTTTCAAACGTATTCGTAAAAATGCCCGCAACGGTCTGGCTGTAGTTCCTGTTCAACGTGATGCGTGTGGGGGATGCTTTAACAAAATACCACCTCAGCGCCAACTAGACATTCGTTCCCGCAAGAAAATTATAGTATGTGAATACTGTGGTAGAATTCTTGTAGACCTTGAGCTTGCAAACGGAGATAAAAAGAAAAACGAAGATAAAAAGAAAAAATAATCAATCAGAAAATTAATGCATCAAAAAATCCGAACAGTTTTGTTCGGATTTTTTTGTCAAATAAAGTCTATCTCCATGCAATATTTGTATACTGATCAATCAATCTTAATATATTCAATTCTCAGCACATTAATTTTGATATAAATAACTTATTACTAGCCAATTAATGTGACTTTTACGTGTAGCAATTACTATCATTCTACTAAAGAACCATATTTTATCCAAAAATTTCTGGTTTCCTAATAATTTTATTGTCGAATAAACCAATTATTCAATCAAGTCTAATCCCATCCTATTCAGATATTATTCAATTTTTTTATTAAAAATTCTTCATATATAAATACAGCTACCTGACAAAATTGCAGTCACACATCAGTTAATTTACAAATGTATTTACAGATATATTTAGAAAAATATAACATACCTGACACTGTAAATTAACAAAACCACATATAATAACATTTATATACATAACACATATAAACATCAAGTACCTGGATTTATTTATACGCAATAACATATAAACCAGCTAATTAGAATAATTATCTATATTTTTAGTTTATCATATAATAACATATGTATAAAATATCGATTTATTAACCCATTTTACGTATAAAAATATCATAATATGCTTAATATCAGTGCAGTTAGCTACTACTATATGAATTTATAATTTAATTATAATATCATAAATAAAGCAAACTGTAAAACACAACTACATGAATAACTATATACTAATTATGACATCTATTGCTCATAATCTTTTACGTATTACAAATGTAATGTGGTTTTCTCTTAATTTAGTTATGTAAATAATTTTCACATGTAAAATAGTTTACATATCTTTGTTATCTTATTACAAAGTTCAATATATTACAATTCTACCTGAAAATATGGAAACAGAAAAAGATCGAATAGAAAAGATAATGGAAAAGGAAGATTTGAATGCAACTCGGTTCGCTGCTGAAATCGGAGTTAAAAGCCCTACATTATCGCATATATTGAATGGAAGGAATAATCCAAGTCTTGATGTCTTGAAAAAAATTTTGAATCGTTATCGGAATATAAGCTCAGATTGGCTTATTCTTGGTGTAGGACCCATGTATCGTGGAATAAAGCAACCACAAGCGCTTACATTATTTGATAATGAAGATGTAAGTGACAGTGAATCAGATTTTTCATCTAAAAAAAAAGCTCCAAAATTAGATCCGGAAAAAATACCAGATAAACGAAAAACAGAAGCAACTTCTGTTCAAACCCAAAATCCGACAGTTAATTTGCAGACTCCACCAAAATCAGTAAAAAAAATCATTGTATATTATGATGACAACACTTTTCAAGAATTTGAAGAAAACAGTTCCTTAAAAAAGTGAACTGTATTTCAAACCGAGTTTTGAAAATAAATAAACAAATCGAATTGGAATATGTATAGAATTTTATATTTTTGCATAAAATCATTTCTGATTCGATGAAGAAATTTATTTTAGATTTTACCGTTGTAGAGAATGTACGATTGAATTATCAATACGTACTTTTGAAACTCACCCATAATAAAAAACTTCCGCCGATTCTTCCCGGGCAGTTTGCGCAAGTACGTGTGGACGGTTCACCTGAAACCTTCCTTCGACGCCCGATTTCTATAAACTTTGTCGATAGTGAAAGAAATGAGCTTTGGTTGCTTATCCAAGTAGTTGGAGCCGGTACTCGATGGATGTCCGAATTAAAGCCCGGAAAATTGCTGAATCTTATCTTACCGCTTGGAAATACCTTTACTGTACCCGACAATAAAAATGCTCGTATAGCCTTAATTGGCGGTGGGGTCGGTGTTGCACCGATGCTAATGTATGGAGAATGGCTGCATCGAAACGGCTTCAAATGTAATTTTATGATTGGAGCTCGCTCCAAGATAGATTTACTTCAATTGAACGAATTTAACAAATACGGCGAAGTGTTTACGACTACCGAAGACGGAACCTACGGAGAAAAGGGATTTATTACTCAGCATTCGCGTTTTAATACGCCAAATTTCGATTATATTTATACTTGTGGCCCAACTCCCATGATGAAAGCCGTAGCTCGCTACGCGCAAGAAAATGACATATTTTGTGAAGCTTCGTTGGAAAATGTGATGGGATGTGGAATTGGTACTTGTTTGTGTTGCGTAACAGATACAACGGAAGGAAATTTGACAGTTTGTGCAGAAGGTCCAATCTTTAATGTTACAAAATTAAAATGGCAGATTTAACGACAAAATTAGGTACGATACAATTGAAAAATCCGGTGATAACAGCATCGGGTACCTTTGGCTATGGTACAGAACATTTGGACTTCATGGATTTATCACGAATAGGGGGTATTATTGTTAAAGGAACCACACTTCGCGAGCGTCAGGGGAACCCATATCCGCGCATGGCGGAAACCCCTTCAGGCATGTTAAACGCTGTGGGACTGCAGAATAAGGGTGTTGATTACTTTGTTAAACATATCTATCCAAACATAAAAGATTACGATACAAGTATATTTGTAAATGTGTCCGGTTCCACGGTGGAAGAATACGTGAAAGTGGCGGAAATTATCAATGATCTGGAACAAATTCCGGGTATTGAACTTAATATTTCTTGCCCGAATGTGAAAGAGGGGGGTATGGCTTTCGGGGTGAGCTGCCCACTTGCTACGGAAGTAGTGAAAGCAGTTCGGAAAGTATATAAAAAAGAATTGATGGTGAAACTTTCTCCCAATGTTACCGATATTGCTGAAATTGCTCGTGCCATCGAAGGCGAAGGCGCAGACAGCCTTTCACTTATTAACACTTTACTTGGGATGGCAGTGGATGTGAAATCCCGAAAACCGGTGCTTTCCACCATTACCGGTGGTCTTTCCGGTCCGGCTGTCAACCCCGTTGCTTTGCGGATGGTTTGGCAGGTGGCAAACGCCGTGAAAATCCCTGTGGTAGGGCTGGGAGGCATTATGAATGCTACGGATGCAGTCGAGTTTTTGCTTGTCGGAGCTTCGGCAGTTCAAGTAGGAACCGCTAATTTCATTGATCCGGCTATTTCGGTAAAAATTGTCGAAGGAATAGATAAGTATTTGAATGACAATGGATTTAATTCGGTAAGTGAGATAGTGGGAGGAATGATTGTGTAACTAAAAGTAATGTCTTTGAATCTAAAACATCTTGAAAAAACACATTCTTTTTCTTTTTATTCTTTTTCTAGTTTCTTGTGTTTCAGGAAATAAGAAAAATGCTCAAGAATCAAATGCTGACACAGAAAAACCAGTCACGCTGATTTTTGCTGGTGATGTTATGCATCATTTACCACAAATGTATGCATCATACGTTTCTAAAACTAATTCACTCAACTATACTCCTTGTTTTCAGTTTATTAAGCCTTACGTTCAATCTGCTGATTTTGCATTTTGCAACTTTGAAACCAATCTCGGAGGCAAACCCTATACAGGTTATCCACAATTTTCCGCACCTGATGAACTGCTTTTTGCTTTGAAAGATTGTGGATTCGATGTAATGCAAATAGCTAATAATCATATTCTTGACCGTGGAAGAAAAGGATTGGAGTGCACTATTCAAAAAACAAAAGAACACGGAATGTATTCCGTAGGTGCATACATTGATGAGAACCAACGAAACACTGAATATCCACCAATATTTAATTTGAAAGGGGTAAAAATAGCTATTTTGAATTATACATACGGCACTAATGGACTCCCGATTAAATATCCTAATTTAGTAAATACGACAGATAGTATTCAGATAATCAAGGATATATATTTTGCGAGTCAGCAAAAAGTCGATTTAATTATCGCTTTGATGCACTGGGGATGGGAATATCAGTTAAAGTCAGACAAAATTCAACACAACTGGGCAGATTTTTTAGTATCAAACGGAGTCGATTTGATAATAGGTTCTCATCCACATGTAGTTCAAGAAGTTGATTTCAAGCCCCATAACGAAAAGAGTGTTCCTATATTTTATTCCTTAGGTAACTTCATTTCCAATCAACGTGAAAGATATCGCAACGGCGGAATATTGGCTAAAATTGAGATCAGTTTGGAAACAAAAGAAATTTCAACTGTCTCATATATACCATTTTATGTTTATAAGGGTTACTTAAATAATCTTCGCCAGTATTATCTTATTCCCACTCAAAAATTTATTGATAATCCAAGTAATTTTTCCATTCCTAAAAATGATAGTTTAGAATTGATTGATTTTCATAATACCATAAAGAAAAAGCTGTACAATATCGAGATTGCGTTATGATTCTTCACTTTAAAAATAGATTTTTGATAATTATTTCATTATTTTAGTATCACTCATTGAAATATTTCTTATATTTGCGATTCTATTTATGAACACATGACAAAACAGTTTGTAAAATAGTCTATCAACAAATTCACAAACTTGTAATCAACTCATAATCAAACATATATTAGAAAAACCAATATTTATGGCAAGAGTATTAATTTTAGGAGCCGGTATTTCCGGTCATACAGCGGCACTCGTCGCTAAGCGAAAATTAGGTAAACACCACGAAGTTGTGGTTGTAAGCCCAAACACCAACTACCAATGGGTGCCATCCAATATCTGGGTAGGAGTAGGTAGGATGACAACCAAGCAGGTAATTTTCCCATTAGCACCCGTTTACAAAAAGCAAGGTATCATCTTTAAACAAGCTAAAGCCATTTCCATTCATCCTGAAGGCGATGCTTCTAAGTCGAAACAATTCGTTAAAATTCAGTATGTTGTGGGTGACATGAAAGGACAAGAAGAAAAAGTAGAATACGACTATCTCATTAATGCCACCGGTCCGAAACTGAATTTTGAAGCAGTAGAAGGCTCAGGACCTGAATTTTACAGTAATTCTGTTTGTACCTACGACCATGCCGCCAAAACATGGAGTGATTTACAAAAATGTTTTGAAAAAATGGAAAAAGGCGAAAAACAACGCTTCCTTGTTGGAACGGGAAATGGTACAGCAACCTGTCAAGGTGCAGCATTTGAATATGCATTGAACATTACATTTGAGATAAGAAGAAGAAAATTAGAGAAATTTGCCGAAGTTATCTGGATTTCAAATGAATACGAACTAGGTGACTTTGGAATGGGTGGAGCCTATGTGAAAGATGGTGGCTACATTACACCTACAAAAATTTTCACCGAAAGTATTTTTAAAGAATATAATGTAAAATGGATAACACGCTCAGCCGTGCAGAAAATAGAGCCGGGTATAGCATATTATGAAAATTTGGAAGGAGAAAAAAAATCCATCGAGTTTGATTTTGCAATGCTGCTTCCGGGCTTTGCTGGGGTTGGATTAAAGGCATTTGATAAAAATGATGAAGACATCACTGCCAAGCTGTTTGCTCCAAATGGTTTTATGAAAGTAGATGCCGATTACACTCCAAAACCCTTTGAAGAATGGAAAGCAAGTGATTGGCCTTCAACATATCAAAACCCTACTTATGGAAATATTTATGCTTGCGGTATTGCATTTGCACCGCCTCATCCCATTTCTAAACCAATGAAATCTAAGAATGGAACAGAGATTACAGCAACTGCTCCAAGAACCGGAATGCCGTCGGGAGTAATGGGTAAAATTGTAGCACAAAATATTGTAGAACAAATACTTACCGGTAAAGAAGAACACAGACACCGTGCTTCTTTGGCAGGAATGGGAGCTGCCTGTGTAATTTCTGCCGGATACGGTTTTAGAGGAAAAGCGGCAACAATGACTGTGTTTCCGGTGGCTCAAGACTGGGAAAAATACCCGAAATGGGGTAGGAACATCAAGTATACCATTGGTGAAGTAGGACGTGCAGGGCACTGGTTCAAGTGGGCAATGCACTACTTGTTTATCTACAAAGCTAAAGCAAAACCATTCTGGTGGCTTATTCCGGAATAATTAAGAACGAATTTTCAGAAATCAATTATTTTGTAATAATCTAAAATCGAATATCAAAATATAAAATTGAATTATCATGACAGAATTAAATAAAACCACTCCATATACTGATGTTTCATACGCATCGCTACCAACTAAGTGGACTCTATTTTTACGTAATTCACTTATTTATCAGACCTACCGATTCTTTGTATTGGCGTTTAAAGTCATGCGAATCGTAGTTGGAGGACACTCGTAGGATTAGTTTGTGAAATTTAGTAATCAATAATTTTACAGGAAACACAAATGTCGTTGCAATAACGTATGTTTGTGTTTTCTTTTTTGATAATCAAACCTACCAAGTTAGTTGGAAAATATTTCTATCGAAGATAATAAAGATTTTGCTCCAAACACACCTACGAAGAGAGTTTCTTGTTGTCTACAAAGAGTATATTCGCAAAGACCAAACTCCTACTAATTTCCTTATAATCAAATAAATATTGCGAAATATTAAATTGAAGATTATTTATTACCATTGATCTCCTGATAATCGGGTATTTCTTCGAAAAACTCATAGCTTTCGGTTGCAGTATTTACTCGACAACAATAATGTTCCATGCCATTACTAATCATAAAATACTCTACATTTAGCTTGGAATTATATACGGCTACTTGATCAAATACAGCTTGTGTTATGGGAATATTCGGAGCTTTCAGTTCAATAATTAGCTGAGGTTTAATCTGCAAATCATATAATACAGCATCACACCGTTTTTTCATTTTATTCAGACTAACTTCCTGTTCCACTGCTATCAAAGCTTCAGGATATCCCTTATGCTCAGTAAGATACATTAAAAAATGCTGACGCACCCATTCTTCCGGTGTTAGTTTTACATACTTTTTCCGAAATTTATCAAAAATAAAATAACCTTTTTTGGTCTGTTTAATACTAAATTGCGAAGCAGGTAGGTTAAGTTGCAACATTTTTTTGTATTTTTGTAGATTCATTGTGTAAGTTTCAAATCAATCACACAAAGATACACTTCAAACAGGGACTTTTCAAAATCTTTATGAAAACAAAAGAAGAAATTGTTAGAAACTGGCTGCCCCGCTATACAAAAAGGGCGTTAGAGGATTTTACTAACTATATTTTACTAACTAATTTTTCCAATTACGTGGAAATATTTGCCAAGTGGTTTGATGTGCCTATACTTGGGCGTGATGGAAATATGATTAATGCTTCAGCCAACGGAATTACCATTATCAATTTCGGAATGGGAAGCCCCAATGCGGCAATTATCATGGATATTCTCTCGGCAATTCGTCCACGAGCTGTTTTATTTTTAGGTAAATGTGGTGGATTGCGACGTAAAAATAAAGTTGGAGACTACATCCTGCCAATTGCAGCTATCCGAGGTGAAGGGACATCCAACGATTACTTTCCACCTGAAATCCCGGCACTTCCCGCGTTTAGTTTACAGCGTTCGGTTTCATCAAACATCCGAGACTTTGGAAAAGACTACTGGACTGGAACAGTTTACACCACCAACCGCCGAGTATGGGAGCATGATGAGAAGTTCAAAGAATATCTGCGTACAACGCGTGCAATGGCAATAGACATGGAGACTGCTACACTTTTTTCAGCCGGATTTTACAACAGTATCCCTACAGGAGCTTTATTGTTAGTTTCCGATATGCCTTTGAAACCTGATGGCGTAAAAACAGATGAAAGCGACAAAAAAGTTACTGCAACTTTTGTAGAAGAACACTTGAGAATCGGTGTAAAATCGTTATCATCAATATTAAATAATAGTCGAACAATCAAGCATTTAAGATTTGAATAATAGTAAGCTTAAATCTTAAAATAAGGAATCATCTAAATGAAATCAGATATTCAAAAAAAACTTTATGGCTAAACAAAGCGGAACTTCATACGAACAAATTATGTCGGACTTGCGCCGAAAAGCGTACAAGCCCGTCTATTTTTTGATGGGAGAGGAGCCGTACTATATCGATCAGATTTCCAATTTTATCGAGAATAAGATACTGGATGAGAGCGAAAAAGATTTCAATTTATCGGTGTTTTACGGAAAAGAAATTACGATAGATGAAGTAATTAATGCTTCGAAACGCTATCCGATGATGGCTGAATATCAAGTGATTGTAGTCAAAGAAGCTCAGCAAATTAAAAACTGGGATAATTTGATTTTCTATCTTAAAAAACCGCTAAAATCGACTATTTTATGTTTTTGTTATAAGTATGGCAAACCCGATAGACGAAAGAAAGTATTTCAAGAATTGAATAAAAAAGCAGTCATTTTTGAGTCTAAAAAACTGTACGATAATCAAATAGGACCGTGGATAAGGAATTATTTGGCGCAAAAACAGGTTCGAATCACGGGAAAAGCAGAAGTAATGCTGACCGAATTTCTGGGAACTGATTTATCTAAGATTGCCAACGAACTGGACAAACTGTTGCTTACTAAACCTGCCAATGTTAATCAAATAACACCAGAGTTGATTGAAAGAAATATCGGTATCAGTAAAGATTTCAATGTTTTTGAGTTGCAAGATGCACTGATAAAGCGTGATGTACTGAAAGCCAATCGAATAATCCGATATTTTGGTGATAATAAGAATGCCAACCCGATTCAAATGGTGCTAAGCGTGCTTTTCAATTTTTTCAGCAACTTGATGCTCTATCATTATCTACCTGATAAAAGCCCTTCGACAGTTGCTTCAGAGTTAAAAATAAATCCTTACTTTACAAGAGATTATGCTCAGGCTTCTAAAACTTTTAATGCTTGGAAAACGATGTACACATTGAGCTATATTCGTGAGACTGATGCACGAAGTAAAGGAATTGATGATACAGGAACTGATGCGGCTGATTTGCTTAAAGAGTTGGTTTATAAAATATTGCATTAAAATTAATTATGGCTGTAAAATTATTTTATAAAATTTTAATAATTATTTTAGCTGTACCTATTTTCATCGCTTGCAATAAAAAAAGTAGTAAACAAGAACAAGAGAAAGAATCGATGGATACAATTTCGGAAATACTTGAAGAGCCATCGGAAATAATTGATTCAGATTTTAATTTTGAAGAAGCAGTTGCCGGCACTAAAGCACCTAAGCACATTCTCGACCAAATTACCCTTATTGATGTTCGTTATTTATCCACTGACGGAAAAATTCACAAAGGACAAATACTTGTAAATCAGAAGATAGAAAAAGAAACAGAAGCTATTTTCAAGTTTATGTTAGAAAATAAATTCGTTATTCATCAAGTTGTTCCCATCGTAAAGTATAATTGGGATGACAACCTTTCCATGAAAGCAAATAATTCATATGGATTTTGTTATCGTGATATAATGAATTCTAATAAAAAGTCGAAACATTCACTCGGAATGGCAATTGACATCAACCCTATATTCAATCCAATACGCTGGAATTCACCCAATAAACATCTGCCAAATATTCCGGATGGAGCAGTTCATGATACAACTGTTAATGGAACACTGTATTCCGGGCATCCTGTTGTAAATGAGATGAAACGACTTGGTTTTCGATGGGGAAATCAATTCAAAAAATATTCGGATGACCATCATTTTGAAAAATAGAATTTTAAAAGAAATGATAGTCAATTTTCTACAATTTAAAATTAATTTTGTAATTTTGCAACAATTTTAAAAAATAATCATCCAAATTTATAATAACATATTATGTCAAAACTTACCAAAGGAGATGCTTTGCTGTATCATTCGCACGGGAAACCGGGAAAAATTGAAGTTATACCAACAAAACCTTACAGTTCACAGCGGGATTTATCGCTTGCTTATTCACCGGGTGTAGCGGAACCATGTTTAGAAATTGCGAAAGACCCGTCATCAGCATACGATTACACATCAAAAGGTAACTTGGTAGCTGTTATATCAAATGGAACAGCTGTGTTAGGTTTAGGTGATATCGGTGCACAAGCAGGAAAACCCGTAATGGAAGGTAAGGGGCTATTATTCAAGATTTTTGCCGGAATTGATGTTTTTGACATTGAAGTGAATGAAAAAGATCCGGAGAAATTTATCCAAATTGTAAAGGCTATTGCACCAACTTTTGGGGGAATAAATTTGGAAGACATCAAAGCACCAGAATGCTTTGAGATAGAGGAGAGGTTGAAAACCGAACTCAATATCCCGATAATGCACGATGACCAGCACGGTACAGCCATAATCTCTGCTGCTGGACTGCTTAACTCGTTAGAAATTGCCGATAAAAATATAGAAGATATTCAGATTGTGGTAAATGGTGCCGGAGCTGCTGCCAATTCTTGCACAAGGTTATACATATTGCTTGGAGCCAAACCGGAAAACATTGTAATGCTTGACAGTAAGGGCGTAATAAATACAAAAAGAACTGATTTGAATGAAAGGAAAAAACCTTTTGCAACAAGTCGAAATATCAGCACATTAGCAGAAGCAGTAAAGGGTGCAGATATGTTTCTCGGACTCTCTGTTGGTAATGTATTGACAGAAGAAATGATAAAAAGCATGAATGAAAATCCAATCGTTTTTGCGCTTGCTAATCCAAATCCGGAAATTTCATATGATTTGGCGATGAAATCTCGTCCTGATATTATTTTTGCAACCGGAAGGTCTGATCATCCTAATCAGATTAATAATGTACTTGGTTTCCCTTATATTTTCCGCGGTGCTTTAGATGTACGTGCTACCTGCATCAATGAGGAAATGAAAGTGGCAGCGGTACGAGCAATTGCTGAGTTAACAAAAAAGCCTGTTCCGGAAGTAGTTAATTCAGCTTATGCACTTAAAAAATTGAGTTTTGGTAGGGATTATATCATTCCTAAGCCACTCGACCCAAGACTTTTAACTGTTGTTGCACCGGCTGTTGCAAAAGCAGCGATAGAATCTGGGGTAGCACAAAAAATTATCACAGATTGGGAAGCATACGACCATCAACTTCATCATGTTATGGGATTGGATCACAAGATGTTGCGCCAATTTTATGATACAGCACGTCAACATCCAAAACGCGTTGTTTTTTCCGAATCAAACCATATTAATATGCTTCGTGCAGCAGAAACGGCACTGGCGGAAGGTATTTGTTACCCAATTTTACTTGGCAATGAAGAAAAAATAGCCAAAATGGCTGCTGAAAACGGAATAGATTTGAACGGCATTGAAATAGTCAATCTAAGACATGATCGTGAAGAAAGTCGCAGAATCCGCTATGCCAAATATTTAGCCGAAAAACGGAGTAGGGAAGGTGTAACTTTTGAAAGCGCTTATGAATGGATGTATGCGCGTAATTACTTCGGAATGATGATGGTAGAAACCGGAGAGGCTGATGCCTTAATAACAGGTGTTATAACCAAATACAAGGAAGCCGTCAGGGCAGCAAAAATTGTAATAGGAGCTCGTAAAGGCCTGAACACAATCGGAGCCATGCACATAATGAACACTAAAAAAGGTACTTTCTTCTTGGCTGATACCTTATTTAATAGGCGTCCATCGGCTGAAACAATCTTCGATGTTGCTAAATTAACCTATGAATCGGTACAATTCTTTGCTTATGAGCCAGTTATGGCACTGCTTTCTTATTCTAATTTTGGGTCTGAAAAGGGCGGTAGTGCGGGAAATATGCAAAAAGTAGTAAAAATGCTTCATGAGAAGTACCCGGATATGGTGGTAGATGGTGAAATGCAAGTGAATTTTGCACTAAATAAGGAATTGCGTGATAAAAGATTCCCATTTTCACGATTAAAGGGAAAAAATGTTAACACACTTATATTTCCTAACTTAAACTCTGCAAATATGGTTCAAAAAATGATGTTTGAGATGGGAGCTGCCGAAGTTATAGGACCTATTCAGATGGGATTAAATAAACCTGTACACATTTTAGATGTTGAAAGCTCTGTGAGAAGCATTGTAAACATGACAGCCGTTGCGGTGTTAGATGCTATAGTTGAAGAACGGATTGAGAAAGGAGAAATAAAACGGATTTCAGAAAGAGAATAATTTTGTTAGGAGTGAGTAACGAGATTATCTTAATGAAACTTCTATATTTTCGATTACATTAAAAATAATAGGGAATGAAAACACAAAATCCTATTTGACATAATATAAATTATAGGAAAACAATGCATTTGTTTTTTACATTTGTGCCGTGACTTAATTGTTACGGCATTTTTATTTTAAAAAACATCAAATTATAGTCTATGGTTGTAATTCTCGAAAATGTGATATTTGTACATACATCAAGAATAATTTCAAATATTGAAATCTCAGAGAGTTTAGACTGAGATAAATAATTAATGAATTTTCGATCAGAAATAAAATGTAAGCATCATCAACAACAAATCAGCCAAATTAATCAATTTAATTACAGCATGAATAAGAGTTGATAAATAGCAAAAAACGTTCAATAAACTAATTTACTGAACGTTATATAAAACAGGAAAAATGGGGTGAATCTACCCCACTTTTATATCCGAATTCACTCTTTTAATCAATTTTTTCAAAACATCGCCCGGCCCGAGTTCTATAAATTCATCGGCACCATCATTAATCATATTTTTAACGGTTTGTGTCCAGCGTACTGGTGTCGTGAGTTGTGCAATTAAATTTTTCTTTATGGATGCAGGTTCAGACTGCGGATGAGCATTCACATTTTGATATACAGGACATATGGGACTGATTATAGGAGTTTTTTCTATTGCATCTTGCAACTCTTTACGAGCAGATTCCATTAGTGGTGAATGAAAAGCACCACCAACGGCAAGTTTCAGCACGTGCTTAGCTCCACGTTCTTTAAGGATTTTGCAAGCTTTGTCAATGCCTTCAATGGATCCGGAAATAACAAGCTGTCCGGGACAATTGTAGTTTGCACATACAACCAGGTTTTCTTTATTTACTTCATCACAAACATCTTCCACGTCCCCATCAGATAAACCAATTACTGCCGCCATGGTAGAAGGCTCTAAATCGCAGGCTTTCTGCATAGCCATAGCACGCGCATAAACCAATTTCAATCCATCTTCAAAAGAAAGTGCTTTTGCAGCTACAAGGGCAGAAAATTCACCCAAAGAATGTCCTGCAACCATATCGGGCTTAAATTCATCACCCAAAGCAATGGCTGATATTACTGAATGCAAAAAAACAGCAGGCTGTGTTACTTTTGTTTGGCGAAGATCTTCAGGTGTTCCGTCGAACATCAAGTCAGTAATTCTAAAACCTAAAATTTCATTTGCTTCTTCAAAACGCTTTTTGGCAATTGGCGAATTTTCATACAAATCCTTGCCCATGCCAACAAATTGAGCTCCCTGACCCGGGAATACGTATGCTTTCATATATTGTTATCGGTTTATATTCTATACACAGGTAAAATTAGCTTACAAAGTGCATTTTTTACGAAATTAAACGGATGCAAAGGTATACATTTTTAATGAGTTTGACAATCCTTCGCTTTTTGCCATTTTAATAATTGATAAAAAAGCCGTATTTTTGGTTTCTGAAATTTTTATACTTTTTCTATGAAGATAATCTTAAAGTACTTCCCAAATTTAACAGAATTTCAAAAAAAACAATTCTCTGCTCTTTATGAACTTTACCTAAACTGGAACAACAAAATCAATGTTATTTCTCGCAAAGACATCGAAAATTTGTACGAACGTCACGTACTTCATTCATTGGGAATTGCCAAAATATTTAATTTCAAAGCCGAATCGAGAATTCTTGATGTAGGTACAGGTGGTGGATTTCCGGGAATTCCGCTGGCAATATTATTTCCTGATGTGCAGTTCGTATTGATTGATAGCATCAGAAAAAAGATTAAAGTAGGACAAGAGATTTCTAACTCTATTAGC
Organism: Bacteroidales bacterium; assembly: GCA_012518275.1. Lineage (GTDB taxonomy): Bacteria > Bacteroidota > Bacteroidia > Bacteroidales > Paludibacteraceae > UPXZ01. The sequence goes on along the minus strand of JAAYSS010000040.1, from coordinate 21,908 downwards.
TTAAAAAACACGGAATTAAGACACCTTAGATTGCAAGAAGAAAAAGGAAAATATGACTTCATTGTAAGTCGAGCTGTAATGTCATTAGGTGATTTAGTGAAATTTTCAAGAAAAAATGTAGCTTCGAAACAACAAAATGCCACTCCCAATGGTTTAATATGTTTAAAGGGCGGTGACCTTAACCAAGAGATATTGCCGTTTAAAAATACTGCTGAAACCTATAGTTTAAACAAAGTCTTCGAAGAGGAGTTTTTTGAGACGAAGAAAGTAGTTTATGTACCGCTGTAGAACAAAGAAAAAATAAATATATGGATGTAAAAGTTTTTCAATTTAATCCGTTTCAACAAAATACGTTGCTTGTTTGGGACGAGACTAAGGAAGCTGTGATTATTGATGCAGGAATGTTGTTTAAGCAAGAAAAACAGCAAATTAAGCAATTTATTGAGGATAATCAGTTAAAATTAGTGCGTGTACTCAATACGCATCTCCATTTGGATCATCAATTTGGTAATAAATTCCTTTTTGACACGTACGGAATAATGCCTGAAGTTGGTAAGGATGACGAGTTTTTATTGGACAGTATGCCTTTTATTATTCAAAAATGGGGACTACCCTATTCTGATGTTTCACAACCAATTGGAAATTATATAACTGATAATCAAGAAATTAAATTCGGGAACACCACCTTCGTTGCACTCCATACCCCCGGACATTCCCCGGGAAGTTATTCCTTTTATTGTAAGGAAGCGGGTATTGTTTTTGTTGGAGATGTGCTATTTAAAGGCTCAATTGGTAGAACCGATTTGGAAAAAGGTGACCATGTAACCTTAATACGTTCTATTAAAAATAGACTTTTCACATTACCAGATGAAACAATTGTTTATAACGGACACGGTCCCACCACGACAATAGGCGAAGAAAAGCAGTTTAATCCGTTTTTATAGGCAATTATTGATACAATCCATTTGCCATAATGAACTGATATACATTAGGATGCAACCATTGACTTGCATCCTGATTATTTTTTATCATCTCACGTATTTCGGTAGATGAGATTTCAAATAAGGGAGCTTTTTCCAAAATACACATTTCGGGATAAATTTCATCAAACGGCTTGTAATCAAATCCTTGACGTGGATAAACAAGAATAGAATATTCATCCAAAATGGTCTGGTAGTCTTTCCATTGATCAAAAATATGCATATTGTCACTTCCAATCAATAAGATAAAATTATTTTCAGGATATTTTTCGGAAAGGGCGTGAAGGGTATTTATGGTGTAGGACGGCTTCGGCATATCAAACTCAATATCAGATACTTTCAGATATTTTTTTCCTTCCGTTGCTAATTCAATCATATACAAACGCAACTGTTCATCAATTAACTCAGCCTGCTCCTTCAATGGATTTCTAGGACTGACAATATACCAAATTTCATCTACTTCCGAATAGTTAAAAATATATTCAGCCAATTGCGTATGTCCTAAGTGGATAGGATTAAAAGAACCAAAAAAAAGACCGATGGATTTCATGATACAATTCACAAATAAAAATTTTAATTTGCAATTTTAAGAAACTCACGTACTAATTTTTCTGCTTCACTTTTAGCTTTTTCAAGGTCATCATTTACTATTGTCTTATCAAATTGTGAAGCAAAGCTCATTTCATACTCTGCCTTCCCTACCCTTTTCATAATCATTTCAACAGAATCTGTGCTACGTTTTATCAACCTCTCTTTTAATGTTTTAATGGATGGTGGTGAAATAAAAACAGCTAAAGCATCATCTCCAAACTGCTTTTTCAGGTTGATTCCTCCCAAGACATCTACATCAAAAACAATCGTATGTCCTTTTTCTGAAATCCTCTTCAACTCGCTGCGAAGTGTTCCATAATACAATCCCGTATAAACCTCTTCGTACTCAACAAATGCTTTATTTTTAATTTTCTCCTCAAATTCTTCTTTCGATAGAAAATAATACTCAATACCATCAGTTTCATTTCCACGGGGCGGACGCGATGTGGCTGAAATGGAAAACTCCAAGCCTAAATCACGTGTTAAAAGATGATTGACAATGGTACTTTTTCCGGCACCGGAAGGAGCTGAAAAAATGATAACTTTTGGCATTTTCATAGAAGAATTTTAGAATAAATAACGTGTAAAACAAAACTTGATGTTTAGAAATTATAAGATATTCAATACCTGTTCTTTAATCTGCTCCAATTCGTCTTTCATCATCACTACAATTTTTTGCATTTCGCTATGGTTGGATTTTGAACCAAGTGTATTTACTTCACGTCCAATTTCTTGTGCAATAAATCCAAGTTTTTTACCGACTGCATGTTCGGTTTGCATTGTGCTGATGAAATAATCCAGGTGATTTTTAAGCCTATCTTTTTCTTCATTCACATCCAGCTTTTCGATGTAGTAAACAAGCTCTTGCTCTAAACGATTTTCATCGTATTCTATTTTATCTGAAATGGTTTGCAAATTATCTTGCAATCGCGATTTTATTTTTTCAATACGCTCATTTTCAAAAGGTTCAATTTCCACCAACAGCTCCCCTATCCGATTAATTTTATCCGTCATCACTTTCTCAAGTGCGTCTCCTTCTTGCTTTCTAAATTCAATAACTTGATTTAACGCTTCATCGGTTAATTTTAAAATTTCTTTCCATTCATCTTCATCAAGCTCTTCAATTTCAGTTTTCATCGTATCAGGAAGACGCATTAAAATCGAGAGCCAGTCCTGAGTAACCGGAATGCCCGTTTCTCGTGACAACTCTTGCAGCTGCTCATAATAGGATTTTACAACATCTTGATTTATTTTAGAACTATTCTCGTCGCCTAAACTTTCAACGTAAAGGGTGTAATCAACTCTTCCTCGCTCCAACTTTTGATTAATCAACCCTCTGATTTCCAGCTCTTTTTCTCGATATAAATGGGGTATGCGGATATTAACGTCTAATTGTTTGCTATTTAACGTTTTTATTTCGACAACAATTTTTTTGTTGTTAATGTCACCGACGGACTTTCCGTAACCGGTCATAGAATGTATCATATAAAGTTATCTTTTTCCAAAAAAAATAAATTAATCAAAATATTTCATTAGATAAATTTTATTTTATCAGCAAAACAGTACAAAAATACAAAAAAACGCAATTTTAATCAAGATTTCCAGATTTTAGAAGTGATTTGAGTCATGCGAAAATTACATATTTCCTGTTTTATATACATTTTTATAAATAATGTCTTTTATTTTCTCATAATTTTTGGTGACAAATTCCGGGTCATTACTCATCAAATGAAGGGGAATATAACTTCCATCTTTTCGATAAGGTGGCTGAACATATTCCACGGGAATTATTTGAAAGCCTAATCGATGATAAAACTCAATTCTGCGTGCACCCCACTCTGAATCTTCAGCTTTTTCTACTTCTAAAACCAACGGTCTTTTAGTAGATTGCCGTGCTAACGATATTATTTTTTCTCCCAACTTATGTCCTCGCAACGGTGGCTCAACAGCTACATGCTCCAAAAATACAAATTCATCAAAATCCCAGTTATGAAAAAAGCCGACTAACGCATTATTCATTAATACGGCGTTACAATGAAATCGCTCTTCCCTACCCAGCAATTTTCTAAAATCATCTTCTGTATGTCGCTGTGTCTCAGGGAAGGTATCCAAATAAAGCATTATTAGCTCATCAGCATATTCATCTTTGTCAGAATTAATTCGAATAAATTCCATAAAACTTTTTTGATTAATAGGTTTGGTAAATTTTAGATTTATTCTCACAAAAACAATAAAGAAAAAGAACGTACTGCATTGCACGCTCTTTTCAAGCATCGTCCATAAATCAGCAATCAAATCAGCTTGAATGCCTGATTTTTAACAATTCACAGTGAATTTATTAGTATTAGTATTGGTATTAGTCACAATTTCCGCCACAACCACACTCATCGTGATCGTGTCCATGTTTGTGTTCACCACATTCACCGTTATTGCATCCGCCACCTCCACCACAACCATCACATCCACTATTAATTGTATTCAATTCATCTTCGGTAGCTTCACGTACATCTAACACTTTACCTTTAAAATGAAGATTTTCGCCTGCAAGCGGATGGTTTAAGTCCACAGTAACATGAGTATCGGTTACAGACAACACCAGCGCCTGAAAGCGATTTCCTTCACTATCCATCAACGGCACCATGTTTCCTTCGAATACCATTTCTTCGTCCATTTTTCCATCTACTTCAAAAACTTTTCGTTCCAATTCAATTACGGCTTCATCGTTGTATTTTCCGTAAGCTTCTTCGCTGGAAATTGAAAACTCAAAACTGTCACCCGCTTTCAGGTCTTTCAAGTTTTCTTCAAATTTTGGAAGCATCATACCTACACCAAAAATAAAACTCAAAGGATTTTCACGGGTAGTTTTTTCCATCAATTCTAATTCGCCGTTATCGCCATCTACAAAAAGCTCGTACTCAGCGTTTACTACTGCATTGTTCGTAATTTTCATTTTCTGTTTTTTCTGATTAAATATTCTTTTAACTATTAAATAAACTAATTCAAGCTAAATTATAACCTAATACCAGGTTACACTGTTTGTTGAACTACGATTTCCTTGTTTTTCCCACTTCAAATCTGAAAGCATGCTCGAATTCACACCAATGCGGAAATTATACGTTTTATACGGTCCGAAAGGGACAAAGTTGCCCGTCAGTGTCCAACAGTGCAAATTTCTTGTTACATTAAAACTTGTATATGTAAATTGCTTTGCATCAAAATCATACGAAGTTGTACCACTTATTTGCCAACCGGGAGTAAGTTGCAAGTTGCCGGATAAATTCAAGTTATGAGTGAATCGTCGGTTATATTCTAACTTTTCCAGATCAAAAGTAGGCGCATCTCCGTACCTTACCGAGTAATTCACCGTAAGGCTCCATGGCATAGTGATTTTTTCGTAACCTTCATCATCTAATTCATTTTTATTCAACGTCTTATTCGTACCTTGATTCTGCACATTTAAGCTAAAATCCCCATCTGGATTATTCGGGTCTTCGTTGAAAGCAGTATTTCCACCTTCCTCGTTTCCTCCATCTCCATTCGAATCGCTATCATCTCCTTTTTTTTCTTTTCGCTGAAAAGTGGCGTTGCTAAATGTATATCCCCATGACATGCTGGTGCCCAAAAAACGTGGAAATTTTCCGTGATTCCAACGAAGTTTATTCACTCTTCGAAGCGACTTTCCATCGGGACTGAGCGCATTCATGTAAGGGTCAAACGCACCGCTAAGACTCAACGTATATGACTTACCCAGCTTAATCCGAAGATTCGAGCTGAAATTCGACCATTTCATAGAGTCAGCCACAAAATTGTATCCGCTACTGACAGAAAACTGATCAATTAAACTTATAATTTTCGTGGGTTTTAACCCTGTGGTATCTTTACTATTTTTTACCTTCATTTCCAAATTGTTATTCAGTGTAAAAAACACGTTCCCGGATTTTCCTCGCCCCGGACCACCATACATCAATCCTTCAAATCTTGAATAGTAGACTTCTTCAGAGAGCATCCGTGTAGGGTCATTTGGGTCAGCAAATTGTCGCATGTATGAATCCCAAAATCCCCATTTAGGGTCACCAAAATCCGGCGTGTAACCATATCCTACACTCGGTTCCAACTTATGGCGAATGGCTTCTATCTTATCTCCAAAAATTTTCTTATTCGGTATATACATGCCATACAGCGTTGTGTTGGCAGAAACATTCATGTTAAAATCATACGCTCGCTTGAATCCCTTTTGTTTCGTCGTTACAACCTTTTGCGATGCTTCATCCCATTCTTTGTTAATCGAATACAAGTACCACCTTTCTCTATAGCTGAACGAAGGTGATATTGTGATGTAATTCAGCACGTTGAAAGATGCTGAAATGGGAATACTATGTTGTATTCCGTTCCGATAATCTTCTGCCAGTGATGCTTTCAATATCATGTTTTCCTTGGCAGTGATGCTGTTGGAAAGATTTCCGGAATAAGACATCGAAATTTTTTCATACCAACGGTCGGGTCCTACTTTATTTTTCCGTTTGAAAGGATAAATACGGCTCATCGAAATCGACACATTTGGCAACGTCACACTAATGGTCGAATCGCGCGTACGTTGGTCAATCCCCAAATTTGCCGTAAAAGAAAAAGGATTATTTGGGAATCGTTGCGAAAATGAGATCGATGAACTTTTTGTGTTTTCAGCATTTACAGGTGTGTAGTAGCTATTTATATTGCTTCGGTTGTAGCCACTGGTAGAAAAATTCACGCTGGCAGAAAAAGTCCTAAAAGGATTTACTTTTGGATTTTGAGAATGCGACCACCTGATACTCAAACTTTTATGTTTCATGTAATCGGGCATATCTTTCTCACCAGTTACATCTTCTCGATAAGTTATACTTACTCCCCCATTGAATTTATATCTTTTCAGATAATTCGACATCAAGTTCACACCCCAAGTACCTTTGGTGTAAATATCACCTTTCAGACTCAAATCTACATAATCGTTTATAGCGAAATAATATCCGCCGTTTACAAGTCCATAACCCCGAGTCATTTCCGTATCAAACGAAGGCATTTCAAGTCCGGAAGAATAGTTTGTGTTAAACGGGAAAAAACCAAAAGGAATTGCTACAGGCAAATCAATATCTAGTAAAACCAAATGAGCCGGTCCGGATACAATGTGTTCGCCGGGTTTCACTTTGGCACGCGATAAATCCAGGTAAAAGTGTGGATGGTCATGTAGATCGCAAGTTGTATATTTTCCATTGGCCAGATGAATCTCTTCATTATTCACAATTTTTGTGCGTTCACTGATAATGTATCCGTCACCTTGTTGTGTAACTGCCTGTTTTACAAAACCTTTCTTTGTCCTAAAATTATAAGCCATTTCATTAGAAGTATATTCCGATTCTCCGTCTTTGAAAATCGGTTTGCCAATAAGTGCACCAGTACTATCCCGAACGGATTGGGCATAAATCATAGAACTATCCATTTTTACACGCACAAAGCTGGCTTCCGAAAGATTCATATCTTGATACTGTACATCTGTGTTTCCGTAAAGATAGCCGGTGCCATCACCCATAAAAACAATAGAATCAGAAGCACTGTAGGCAATCTCAGCATCAAAATTACTTTCCTTAGCCTTTGGAATAACCTTTGATGTATCATTGCCCGCTGTGTCAGATTTTTGCTCGTATTGGGATGAAAGCGTAACTGTGTCAGTTTGCTGCCCGTACACCCCAATGGATAACGAGAAACAAGTTGACAAAATAAAAATGAAAAAAGCTTTAATATATCGCCTGTTTAAGTGGAGCATTACGCAGTCTTCCCAAGTTAAAAAAGGAATGCAAATTTAAGCAAAAAATAAGTTTGAACACCACTTTATACTCATTTTTATAAATAATTTGATATTTTACAATTTATTAAATGGGATATTATGAGTATTAATTTGTATTTTTGTAAAATTATCCACCAGAAAAACTTTACACTGAAACGATGAAATTTCTTTCAAAATTTATATTCATATTATTCTGTACTTCAATTTTATCTGTTGCCCAAATTTTTGGACAAAAGCAATTTACCGTAGTTCTTGATGCCGGACATGGCGGACACGATGCCGGTGCCATCGGTTCTTATATGCGGGAAAAAAACATCAATCTGGCTGTAGTAAAAAGGCTTGGGAGCCTAATCAGTCAAAATCATCCGGATGTAAAGGTTGTTTATACTCGAAGATCTGATGTTTTTATTTCGCTTCAGCGACGTGCTGATATAGCCAACCAAAATCATGCCGATATTTTTATCAGCATACACACCAACGCAACGCGTGGAAGAAGTGCTTTCGGTACAGAAACTTTTGTGCTGGGTTTGGCTAAAACAAAATCAAACCTGGAAGTGGCAATGAAAGAAAATTCTGTGATAACACTTGAAGACGATTATAAAACAAAATATCAGGGTTTCGACCCCAATTCGATTGATTCATACATCATGTTTGAATATATGCAAGATCGCTATTTGGACAAAAGTTTGCAACTTGCCACATTGATAGAAAATCAATTTAAACGAAAAAAGAGATACAGTCGTGGTGTGAAGCAAGCTGGTTTCTTAGTCTTGCATAAATCAGCCTGTCCGAGCGTTTTAGTTGAATTGGGATTTATTTCTAATCGCGCAGAAGAGAAGTACCTCAGCACAAACCATGGTCGCAATGAGTTAGCTGATGCTATCTACAAAGCATTTGAAATATATAAGCAAGATTATGATCGTAAGTCTGGAATAATCCATAAACCTAACCCGGAAATAATTAAGGTGCAGCAAGTTGCTGATGATGATGTGGTCTTCAAAATCCAACTTTTTGCACTTGAAAGAATATTGACAAAAAATCATTCTGCCTTTAAAGGACTAAAAGACGTAACCTATTATAGAGAAGGTAATTTTTACAAATATACTTACGGAGAATCTACCAGTTTTGATGAAATTGAGAAAATCAGAAAAGAAATTGCCGATAAATTTCCAGATGCTTACATCATTGCTTTCAAAGGTAACCAAAAAATAACAGTAGGTGAAGCGATAAAAGCAAACACGAAATAATGCACTAAGCTAATTCCTGTTTTATCCCAAAAAGAAGTCAATTCTTTTCATATTTGTTAAAAACTCAGTTTCTTCTTCAAAAATAGCCACATTTCAAGGTTAAACTATTTAGAATGATTAAAAATAGTATATTTATTGAAATATTTTCTTAACACATTTGAAACATCTGTAAAACAGATAAATCAACATTTTATTTCGTAAAAAGATTGATTATTTCTTAATTTAGCTAAGGGTTTCACATTCAAGCAAGTTTGGATTTCATGAGCTACTAATAGCCAATACTACAGTAGCTTACAACCTACTACTGAGAATCAATGATTTACGATTTTTTTTAAAACTTAAAAAAAGAGTGATTTTTTTATATCAAAAATTTTATCGAATTTTGTAAAGCAAAAGCAACAAACTTATGTTGTAAAATTTCAGACCAAATATATTTTTTTATTGACTCGGCCACAGGTCGAGTTTTTTATCCAATTTTTTTCTTTTAGCATGATTAACAAACACGAACAGTTGTGGACAAAATGTTTGAGTATTATCAAGGACAATATCAATGAAGCGTCCTATAATACGTGGTTTGCTCCTATTGTGCCTGTTAAATTTGAAAACAAGGTGTTTGTGTTGCAGGTTCCCAGTCAATTCTTCATGGATTATATCGAAGAAAAATATATTGATCTGCTTCGTATGTCACTTACACGAGTAGCCGGAAACGGAACCAAACTCGAATACCATGTACTAATTGACCAAAATTCAGGTGCTGGACCTCAGATGCCAAGTCCGAGTACTACAGGACAAATGACACACCAATTTGGGAGCAATCATTCCAAAGGAACCACCATTGTATCACCTTATCAACAAAATCAGCTTCCGGAAATTGATCCTCAACTGAATCTTTCCTATAATTTTAATAATCTTATAGAAGGTAAAAGCAATAAATTAGCTCGCACTGCCGGTATTAGCATTGCGAATGACCCCGGAAAAACCATTTTTAATCCACTTTTTGTATACGGCAAATCAGGCGTAGGAAAAACACACCTTGCCAATGCTATTGGTGTGATGACCAAGCAGCTTTATCCCGAGAAACGTGTGCTCTACGTTTCTGCCAATACGTTTCAAATCCAATACACCGATGCAGTAAGAAATAATACTCAAAACGATTTTCTAAATTTCTACCAAACCATCGATGTGCTATTGATTGATGATATTCAAGAAATTTCCGGAAAAACGGGTACACAAAACACTTTCTTTCACATTTTCAATCACTTACATCAAACCGGCAAACAGCTTGTTATGACTTCCGATCGCTCACCACTTGAAATGGTCGGTATGGAAAAGCGGCTACTTACCCGTTTCAAATGGGGGCTTTCAGCTGAGATTGAAAAACCAGATTTCAAATTAAGAAAAGCTATTTTGGAAAATAAAATCTACCAAGATGGATTAGATATTCCTGAAAATGTAGTTGATTATATTGCTAAAAATGTGGTAGATAACGTACGTGATTTAGAAGGTGTTTTGATTTCACTACTAGCACATTCTACACTTACAAACATGCCCATTGATATCAATTTGGCAGAAAAAGTGATTAGTCGGATTGTAAATATCGCTCCAAAAGTAATGACTGTAGAACATATCCGCGATACGGTATGCGATTATTACAACCTTACGGTAGAAGATATTTCCACCAGGTCAAGAAAACTGGAAGTGGTTCAAGCAAGGCAAATTGCCATGTATTTCTCCAAAATGTTGACAAAAAATTCACTTTCATCTATTGGGATGCATATCGGAAAACGAAACCACGCCACTGTACTCCACGCCTGTAGGAAAGTAGAAGACTTGATTGAAACTGATAAATATTTCAGAAAAGATGTTGAAGAAATAGAAGAAAGGCTTAGAAAATAGAGCAGTTGATTATAACGTCTTTTTTGTGTTTTATTCTAAAAACTTTCCTTCTTATTCAAAAATAAATTGTACTTTTACACCGAAAATAAAAAACAAGAGAAAAATGATTTTCAAGTTTACAATTCTTTCGGATGAAGTCGAAGATTTTATTAGAATTATAGAGATTGATTCAGAAGCTACTTTCCTTGATCTACATAATGCAATTTTAGATTCAGTTGGCTATGAAAAAAATCAGATAACTTCGTTTTTCCTTTGCGACGATGATTGGGAAAAGAAACAAGAAGTTACGCTGATAGAGATAGAATACAGTTCCGAATACGACAATCTGGTAATGGAAGACACACGTTTGGAAGAACTGTTGGATGATGAAAAACAAAAACTCATCTACGTATTTGATATGATTTCTGACCGTGCATTTTTCATGGAATTAACAGAAGTGATACCAAGAAAGGATTTGGATGAAGCTGTGGTAAAGGTTTCTACGGGCAAAGCTCCGATACAAATACTTGACAATTTTGAACTTGACCCTACCCCACAAAAACCCGTCCAAATTCCACCCGAAGAAGATTTATACGGAGACGAAAATTATGAACTGGATGATGAAGATTTGGGTGATTTGAGTTTTGAAAATGAAAGCTTGTTTGACGATCTGAAACTCTAGTTAGTTAAGATATAACTCCTTAAACAGAAAATATTTCTTCGCGAAGTGTTTTCTGTTTTTGTTTGAAAAAATCATAAAAAATGGGTGAAATAGTTGAAAAATCATTGCAAACAAAAAATGGTGAGATTTTTTACTGGATTAATTCGCATCCGTTGAAATCTGAAACTGCTATTGTATTTTGCCACGGTTTAACTGCCGACCATTCGCTGTTTGATAGACAAATGGACGTTTTCAGCACCACACACCGAGTAATTGTTTGGGACATTCCGCTCCACGGAAAATCAATTGATTACAAAAATTTCAGCTATTCCAATGTTGTGATCGATTTCAAAGCTATTCTCGACAAAGAAGGCATCAGGCGCGTGGTTATGGTTGGTCAATCTGCCGGCGGGTACATCGCGCAGGCTTTTATCGATAATTTTCCGGAAATGGTTGACGGCTTTGCAAGCATCGGTTCCACGCCGTTAGGAATTAAATTCTACAAGAAATCGGAACTGTTTTGGGTTAAAAATTTCACATCCATTGCTAAATTATATCCGTACTCATTATATTGTAAAGCAACTGCAAAGGAGGTTGCAGTAACTGAATCAGCACGAAAAAACATGCTCGAAACACTTGCCAAACTGGGAAAAAATGGGATGCTAAAAGCAACGAAAGCAGTTTACGGCGAGTTTTTAAAATTTGAAAGAAAAGTCGTTTTTCCTTGCCCGGTACTTTTGACCCACGGCGAATTTGACTACATCGGATTGGTAAAAAAACACAATAAACGTTGGGAGGAATTAGAGAATTTCGATTTGAAAATTATCAGCAACGCTTCTCACAATGCGAATTACGACAATGCCGAAGAATTTAATGATTTGCTGAAAAATTTTTTAGAATCTTTGGAAAAGCAACCTGAAAAGAATAATTTGTAAAAAATCTTGTCTTATTTTGCCCACTTTAATCGTCATACTTGGTCCGACCGGCGTTGGGAAAACGAATATCAGCCTGCAATTGGCTGAAAAATTCGCGTGCCCGATTGTCTCGTCCGATTCTCGTCAGTTTTACCGCGAGCTGAAAATCGGCACCGCTGCACCTACCCCCGAAGAGTTGGCAAGGGCGAAGCATTATTTTATCGGAACGCATTCGATTTTTGATGAGTATAACGCTGGGCAGTACGAAATTGATGCAATAAATTTATTGGATGAGTTGTTTCAAAAACACGAAGCTATACTACTTGTCGGCGGTTCAATGATGTACATTGATGCAGTGTGTAAAGGTTTTGACGATATTCCAACCATTTCGCCCGAAGTCAGAGATTTTTGGCAGAAAGTTTATTCTGAAAAAGGGCTTGAATTTATTCAAAACGAGCTGAAACGACTCGACGAAAAACATTACCAAAAAGTCGATTTAAAAAACCACAAGCGAGTGCTTCATGCCTTGGAAGTTTGCACAATGAGCGGAAAACCGTATTCAGAATTGCGTACAGGCAAACGGAAAAAACGGAATTTCAACATTCTCAAAATTGGGCTTAACCGACCACGTCCGGAACTCTATGAGCGGATAAATCTGCGGGTAGACAAAATGGTAAAAGACGGTCTTATTGAAGAAGCACTCCAGTTTTATCCACACAAACACCTAAACGCATTAAACACAGTAGGATATAAGGAGTTATTTGCACATTGGGATGGAGAGTATGATTTGGAATTTGCCATAAACTTGATAAAGCGAAATAGCCGAAGATATGCCAAAAGGCAGTTGACCTGGTTCAACCGAGACAAAGAAATCAACTGGTTTCATCCCGATGATGAAGATTTAATCATCCAATTTGTAACAAAAAAATTACCGTAAAAATATGCAAATCAAACAAAATATATCGCTGAAACCTTACAACACGTTTGGTGTTGATGTAAAAACAAAATTCTTTTCAGAATATAATTCGGTTGAAGAACTTAAAATACTTTTACAGAATGACACTGTAAGAAACAATCGGTTGCTACACATTGGCGGTGGAAGTAACTTGCTATTTTTAACTGATTTTGACGGAATTATTCTTCACTCAAAAATAAATACTATTGACATAGTTGAACAGGATATGTTTTCTGTTTTACTTCGAGTAGGTTCAGGAGTTACTTGGGACGATTTCGTGGCATATTGCGTGAAAAAAAATTACTACGGTATTGAAAATTTATCACTTATACCCGGCGAAGTAGGTGCATCTGCGGTTCAGAATATCGGGGCGTATGGCGTGGAAGTGAAAGATGTAATTGAAAAAGTGGAATTTATTGAAATAGAATCTATTAAATTCAATTCGTTTTCAAACAAAGAATGCCGTTACAGTTATCGTAAAAGCATTTTCAAGGAAAAATTCAAGGGAAAAACAATCATTACTCACGTTTATTTCCGTTTGAAAAAAGAACCGACTTACGTTCTTGACTATGCCCACCTGAAAGAAGCCGTGCTAAAAAACGGAGAAATCAACCTTACCAACGTTCGTAAAACAGTAATCGAAATTCGTGAAAGTAAACTTCCTGATCCAAAAAAATTAGGAAATGCCGGTAGTTTTTTCATGAACCCGATCATACCCAAATCACAGTTCGACGAGCTATCCCTCTCCTACCCTTCGATGCCTCATTATCCTGTTTCCGAATCGGAAGTAAAAGTGCCTGCCGGTTGGCTCATTGAGCAGTGCGACCTGAAAGGAAAGCGGTTTGAAAAAGTGGCAATTTATGAAAAACAAGCGCTGGTAATCGTAAATCTTGGTGGCGCAACGGGCGAAAACATCGCGACGGTGGCTTCATTGGTGCAAATTACCGTAAAGAAACGGTTTGGAATTGATTTAGTGCCGGAAGTGAATTTTATAGACTAATATTCTTTGACAGCCACGCATTGTAATATCTCTCATCACCGGTTACTTCTTTGCCTACCCAATCCGGCTTTTCAAATATTTCATCTTCCGATTCAAGTTCTAATTCTGCAATTACCAATCCTTCGTGAAAACCGTGAAAAACATCAACTTCAAAGATTTTCCCGCTAAAAATCACTTCGTAACGAGTCTTATCAATAATGTATTTATCGCATAACCCGAGAAGCTGTTCATCATCATCAAGTGCAATCTCCTTCTCCCACTCGAAACGACTGAAACCGTTCTCATTGACCTTACCTTTAATAGTTATGTAGCCTTTTTCACCTTTTGTGCGAATGCGTACGGTTTTTTCTTGAGACGCCAAAATATAGCCTTGCTTGATAATAAATTTTCTATCGGCTATTTTTTCAAAAAAATTACTAATCGAATTTTCATTTACGGGAAGATTGACAAGGAATTTCCGTTCTATTTCTATGTTTTTATTTTCCATTATTTAATAATTATCCTCCTTTACTACTCTTTTACAAATTGTTTTAAATTCACAATACTTACACAATTCTACCTCTGTACATTGCACAAACGGTACTCCGGGATTAAACAGTTCTTCGATGGTAGTTGTCAATTTAGCTACAAATTCATCTTTATAGTTGGTGTAGCTTTCCACAGGTTCATAAGTCTGGAATTTTGGATTAAATTGTAATCGTGTATCAACCTCATCTTTAAATAAATCTCTGATTTTCAATACTCCGGGAACCAAATTTTCTTTCTCTTTCTCCATTTCGTAAAGCAGACAATATAATAATATCTGTAAAACAACTTTCGGTCTTTTTTTTAGATTCCTTTCAAATACCTGTTCCAATGATTTGAATCTCAAGTCATCACTACCCGTTTTATAGTCCAAAATCCGAATCATTCCTTCTTTTTCATCTACACGGTCAATTAATCCTTTCAAATTCACATAAGTTGATTTATTAATCGGAAATCTGTATTTTACATTAGCTTCCGATTGGATGTATTTGAAAGGTGCGTACTCAGCATCAAACTCCAATACTTTCTCTACAAATCTCTTGATTATTTGCGCAATAAGCAGATGTTTCCCTTCCAGCTTTATTGATACATCATCATCTTCATCGTCTTTATTGAAAAACTCTTTGGCAAATGCACGTGTAACAGTTTTTTCAATTACAAATTGATTTTTTCGTAGATCATCCAATTCTGCTTTTTCAACCATTTTACCAACAAACGGTTTGTAAATTAGCTCCATTGCTTTGTGTAAAATACTACCAAACATCCCCGCTTCCACATCTTCCTGTACTTCGTCTTGCTCGCGGATACTTTCTACAGTCGTAAAGTAAAACTTCAACGGGCAGTCGATATACGTATTTATTGAGCTGGCAGACAGCGCTCTACTATCTTCTCCTTCCGAAGTAAAAGCGCGAAGTTTTTTCATGATTTCAGGTGTTTTCTGCACTTCAATTACATTCTCTTTCAAAAGATTGACATCATATACCACATTGATTTTATTAAAATCAACACCATAATGATAGTGTAGCTGATAGGCAAATCGACTTACCTCACCCGTTTGCATTCCATCGGTACGACTGTCGTAAAGGAAATAAATTCGCTTTGTGCGTTGAATCAATCGATAAAAATTATAGGCTGAAATAGCGTCGTTGTATTCAAATGTAGGCATACCAAACGCACGTCGCAAATTATTAGGTATAAAGCTATTAGAAGAAATCTTCTTGGGGAAAACATCTTCATTGAATGAACAAATAATCAGGTTCTCAAAATCCAATCCGCGCGTTTCAAGCACCCCCATTACTTGCAAGCCGTTAAGCGGTTCACCTTCAAAGGGGATAGACATGCCACTTACCAACTGACGAATTAGCCGTATCTGCGTATCCAACGACATCTCAAACATATCGTAAGTTTTCATCACTTCGTTCAATCGATTTATGGTGATGTAATATTGATACAGAAAGTCACACTCCAAAAAGTGTCTGTCCCTTTTTTTGGAATAATTCTGCCAAGCAAGATTCAACTTTTTAAGTACTTCGAGCAAGTATTCCAGAAATTCATCGGCTGATTTCTTACAAACAAAAATAGTTTTAAGGATTTCATCGTTTTCAAACTCAGAAGCATCAAGATAGATAGCATTGGTTTTCACCATATTATATTGTATTCTAGGAATTTCGTAACGACACAATGTGCTGATATACTGGTGATTTAATATACTAGAAACAGTTTGGTAATAAAATTGTCCACGAGTATTTATTCTTTGCTGCAATTCAAATATATTCTCCAGCAATCCCGAAACCGGCGATGCTTTTAATGGAAAACCCATTGTAACATTAACATTTTCAATACCTTCAGGAAGTGAGTGTAAAAGTGGGATAAGCAGGTTTTCGTTCGGTAAAACTATTGCCGTTTTAATCCAATCTTTTTGGGGTGACTTTTCAGGATAAAGCTCTGAAAGTAGCTTATGTACTTCTTTTGCTTGTCCTACCGACGAAGGAACAGCAATTAATTCAACGTGTTTGTCACTCAACTTTTCTATTTTTCTTTTAATATCTAACTTCGACGGGAACAACAAAGTGTTTTCCTGGAAAAAAAGCGAAGCTTGATTATCTGAATCACGCAATTCTTCGGCTTCGTAGTCCCAGTAAAAATCAGCCTGTTTACGTTTTTTAAGTTCTGAGAAGAGTGTCTTTTCACTTTTATTTAAGGCATTGAACCCGATAAAAACAAAATCCTTCCCCTTGAAATAATCGGGCGTTTCGTTTCTTTTTAGCTGTTCAGTTATTTCCCGAAAAATCATTCCTTCCGTAGCTGTATTTTCTTCCAGAAGTTCTGCCTTAAACCGCTCATAAAGTGGAAGTAAGACCTTCCAAATGGCGATAAATTCTTTTTTTGTTTTGCTATCTTTTTCGGGCAAAAAATGGTTCCAAAACTGTTCAATTGCTTTCCGTTGTTCGTCGGTCAAGTATTCTTTCGTCCAATCAATTTCTTTCAAACTGGTCACGTTTCTAAACAGCTTTGCGGCGTCAACTTCGTATTTATCCACATCGTTGAAATCAGTCAAAAGCATTTCACCCCAATACACAAAAACATCAAAACTTTCATCTACTTTACTGATTTCCTTATAAATTCGATAGAGCCTAAATAGTGCTGCTGTTCGGTCAACAACTTTTCGTTCAGAAGCATTAAAAAAACAGTCATTAATAGTTATGATTTCTGGTGAAAAAATCGGTTTATCAATGCACTCCATCAAGTATTTACGAAAAAACAAACCGGCACGTCTATTGGGAAAAACAAACGTAAATTTACGTATATCTGCTTTGTATTCGGTGTAAAAAGTTCGGGCGATGCGTTGTAAAAACATAGTATGAAAATTTCTATAAAAATTTATTGTGTAAACAAACTGCTTAAAAAAGTTTAGATTTGCTAAATTACATCTTTTTATTGAATGAAAAGAAAAATCGAGTTATTTTTCTTAATTTTGTTGCGTTCAATTAACAATCAATTCACCAATAATGAAACCATGTTAGGAACAATTGTCAATACACTTGCAGTTATCGCCGGCGGAACGCTTGGTATGTTCCTGAAAAAAGGGATGCCAGAGCGAGTCCGAACTATTTATTTTCAAGCAGTAGGACTTTTCACGCTTGCCATCGGTATTAGCATGGTATGGGAAATGGCGCACATCCTTATTGTGGTTACGAGCATTGTCTTAGGTGCTCTGCTAGGTGAATGGATGAATCTGGAAAAAGGTGCTGACCAACTCAGCGAATGGACCAAAAAGAAATTTCGCATAGGCAGTGAACGCTTTTCAGAAGGATTAACCACAGCTTTTCTTTTGTTCTGCATTGGCGCCATGACTCTTGTGGGTGCCATAGAAGAAGGTACCACCGGTGAAGCGCGTCTGCTCCTAACCAAATCGGTGATGGATGGTTTCTCAGCCCTTCTCTTGGCTTCTGCATTTGGCATAGGCGTGGTTTTCTCAGCTGTTCCCTTGTTTTTGTTTCAAGGCGGGATTACACTGTTAGCCAAAATTTTTGGTGAATTTCTTTCGGCAGAAACCATTCATGCGCTCACGTCGGTGGGTGGAGTTTTATTGCTCGGACTGGGCATAAATATTTTAGAGATTAAAAAGCTACGTGTTTTAAATATGATACCGGCTATAGTGGTTGTGGTACTGCTGATGTGGATTACAGCAATACTGGATATCAGACTGATGTAGATTCAGACTTAATATTTTAACCATAGAAGCTTTTTTTATTCATAAAAGAATGGTTATTTTTGTGAACCAAGTAAACATCTACTTAAAAATTAAAACACAAATGAGTAATTCTGAAAATAGTGGCTGTTTTGGTGTATTGACGATTGTAATTTACGCTTTAGCTTGGATTGGCACTGGAATAATTGCCTGGAATTGGGTTAAGCCGAACAGTTTTGGAAGAGCTATCTTGTTTATTTTAGCTTGGAGTATACTTGGGTACATTACACAAATCATTGGTGGATTAATTATTGCAGGTATAGCAAAATTAATGGAATAGTTTGGATAAATTTTATATGCAAATAAATTTATGTCGTGTACAAGAATAAAACAAAAAAGGCACCTCTCAGCACCTTTTTCTACAAACCATTTTACTCTAAACTAAAATTACTTCTTCTCTTCCCTTTTCCTTGCCAAGTTTAACTCCCATCGCCAGGCACTTCGCAAGGTTTCTTCCACTGTTTCTTGCGCTTTCCAGCCAAGCACTTCATTGGCATACGAAGGGTCAGCCCACACTTGTTCTATATCTCCTTCGCGGCGATCAGCTATGCGATACGGCACTTTTACACCATTAACTTTTTCAAAAGTATGAACAACTTCCAGTACCGAAAGCCCACGCCCTGTACCCAAGTTAAACGTTTCCACAGGCTCCTTGTTTTCCTTATTCAGCATACGTGCCACAGCAACCACATGTGCACGCGCCAAATCCACCACGTGAATATAATCGCGAATGCATGAGCCGTCGGGTGTATTGTAGTCATTTCCAAACACTTGTAATTGTTTGCGTATTCCCATCGCGGTTTGCGTTACGAAGGGTAGCAGATTATTCGGTACGCCGCTGGGCAACTCCCCAATATGTGCAGATGGGTGCGCACCAATGGGATTGAAGTAGCGCAAGATAACCGCTTTGTAAAAATCGTTGGCAAATACTGTATCGCGAATGATATCTTCGCCTATCTGCTTAGTTTTTCCATAAGGAGAAAGTGCCGGTTTTATCGGTGCATCTTCCGTAACAGGCAACTTATCCGGCTGTCCATACACAGTACAGGAAGATGAGAACACAAGATTGGATATTTTGTGTATCGGCATCAACTGCAATAAGTTCATGAGTGACAATAAGTTATTTCGGTAATAATGTAATGGCTTTTCTACCGACTCACCCACCGCCTTGCTTGCCGCAAAGTGTATCACCCCATCAATACCCGGATATTTCTCAAACATACGGTCCATGTTTACATAATCCGTACAATCAATGTTTTCAAATGCTGGACGTATGCCGGTAATTTTTTCTATTCCGCTTAGCACTTCAATATTGGAGTTAGACAAATTATCTACCACCACCACTCCATAACCGGCTTGTTGTAATTCTACAACCGTATGTGAACCAATGTACCCGGTACCTCCGGTAACTAATATTTTTGACATAAATATGAATTATTAAAATTATAACTTAAATTTGAAGCACGAAGCAGGAAGTTTGAAGTACTTAAGTGCCTCAAACTTCCTTCCATTCAGGTTTACGAATTATATAACTTCTTCGGATAAATGCCGTCTGCAATCAGTTGGTTAATTTTATCCACTACCGATTGACGATCGTCAGCATATGTTACCCCAAACCACTTAGCGGATGTGTCCAGTACTTTGCAAGTAGCCGTTCCACTAACAATCAGATTGTTAACTACCATCGGGATAAAGAATTCCGATTTCAACTCATTGCCATGTTTTTTCAAAAAATCCACAAACATTTCTTCGGAATATTGAAAGTATTCAGGTGTGAACCCCCAAAAGTTCATCGATACCGGCGTATTTTCTTGCAAAGTTTGCTCTTTTCCGTCCTCATCAAGGAAAACAATTTTCCCCTCTTTGCGAATAATGGATGTACGCTCAACAATGGTTTCTAAATTACCTTTTTCATCCACTGAACATACGCCGCGCGCTACAGAACCACTGTCTGACAACGTATTCCCAACACGGTAACCTACCATTGAGTATTCGTGCCGCTTACCTTCAGCATTTCTGAGAAACTCAGCCATTACCTCGAAAGATTCTCTGCCGTAAAAATCATCAGCATTTATCACAGCAAAAGGCTCTTTGATTACATCTTTACCCATCATCACGGCGTGGTTTGTTCCCCACGGTTTTACACGCTTAGGATTCAGTGTATATCCCTTCGGTAGGATGTCTAATTCTTGGAAAACAACTTCTGTTTCTACAATTCCTTCGTACTTTTTCAAAACAATACGGCGAAAATCTGCTTCAAACGACTTCCGAATCACGAATACTACTTTCCCAAATCCTGCTCTTACAGCATCATACACCGAGTAGTCCATGATAGTTTCACCGTTTGGTCCAAGTCCGTCTAATTGCTTCAACCCGCCGTAGCGACTTCCCATACCAGCGGCAAGAATAAATAATGTTGGTTTCATTTGTTAATTGTGTTTTATTGTTATAAAATTTACTCATGCAAAATTAACAAATAAATATGAATCTTGTGGTAAGTCAAGTTTAATTGTATTTAAAAATATATAATTACACAAGAAATAATACATTTAGCAAGGTTAATGCACAATAAATTTGCAATATACTACTGAAAAATAGTTCAACTTTAATTATTAAATTTAAATATATTTTAAATATTTAACACCTTAATTGCTACATAAAAGGTAAAACAAGTTACTTTATAAAATTTTGTTACAGATATAGAAGTTTTTGCGACGATATGGTAAAAAAAAACATCATCATTAAATAATAATGATATTTAGACATCTTTTACAGTTAAACTTCCATAATTTTAACTAACAAATTCAGAATATTTTTAAATAAATATATATATTTATAATTTATTTTAATAAGGTAATTGAATAATTGATTTTTTATATTTCATATCATCTATTATACACTAATCTCAATATTTTTTGTAAATAATTTGTTATGCCATTGCCTTTCTTGTATAGAAGAAAATGCGTATAGCAATGGTATAAGACTTGAAGACATAAATTATTTGCAAAAACTTTTAACAATAGATTTTAAAAAATTACAATACTATGAAAAGATTATTACTAGGATTACTATTATCCTCCTGTGTACTATTACTGTACGCACAAAATGAGCCATTGAAATCAGGTTATTTAAGATGTCCGCAACAAGCAAAAAATGGAATTGTTGCTTCAAATGATCGTTTTACTGAAATTTATATCATCAAAAACAACCGGATAAAATCATTAGTTAAAACCCGCGGTTGTGGGATGTATAATAATTTAAACAATGAAAAGACGCTAGTAGGTTTCAAAAGCATAAATGATGATGGCATGCAAGCACCCGCTTTGCTTAATCTAGAGAATGAATCTGTTACTTTGCTTGAGAATTACTCGGAACAATGTGGACAAGTTTCATTCAGCAACGACGGTACAATTGCATATATGGTAGGCAATCGCCTTATTATCAGGAAGAAAAATTCTCGCAGAGAGTTTGATTTAGGATTTTACACGAATCTGGCGCCAATATCTCCTGACGGAAAAAAAGTAGCCTATAATGATGCAAACGGAAATACCTACATTCTAAATTTAGAAACTAAACAAAGGATACAAATAA
>JAAYSS010000039.1 GCA_012518275.1 Bacteroidales bacterium | reverse complement strand
ATATTTTACTTAAACCCAAATTTTTCAGCATTGATTTTTGCTAAATTTCCAAAACTCTCTATACTCAAACCGATTTATTTATTATCTGAAAACATAGTTAAAGCGGTGCTGAAAATTCGCAAATTGTTTTATAAAAAGGTAAAACCCACTGTTCAAATCAGGTATAATCTTGATGCGGACAAGGAGTTAGCTGATTTTTTGACTGAATTTGCACCATCATCCAACAAGATGGTAAGACCCATTGAGCATTTTGAGTGGATAGCATCGTACCCTTGGATGCAAAGTGGAAACCCAACTGCTGAAAGCAAAAAATACTACTTTTCTTCGGTTGCCAAAAGTTTCAATTATATTAGTTGCAGGCTTTATTCAAATGGGCGTTTAATCGGATTTTGTCTTTTAAAAGAAAGAGATAAGAATTTGAGTGTGTGTTATTTGTATGCCAACGAAGAAGATAAACCTATTTTTGCCAAAGATATTTTGAATTGGTCTATCGAGCAAAATATGGATACGATATTTTCAATGGATGAGACCTTCACGAACTATCTGTTGCAAAATAAAAGGAAGTTTATTTACATCAAAAAAATACGTCGTCCCTATCTTTTACCTAAATCCAAAAATATATCAGCTGATATTTTCCAATTTGGGGACGGAGATGTCGTTTTTACTTAAAGAGAACTTGACTCAAGCCTTGAAAAAGAAAGAAATACATACACAATTGATTTTACTCTTTGTTTTTAACTTTCTGTTTTAATCCAATAAAGATATATAGTAAAAGCCCTAATATAGGGATAAAGATTACTACCGCCAACCAAATTAACTTATCCACTCCTGATTCAAATTTGCTTTTTAAAATGTCAATTATTGGAATTAAATAAAACAGAACAAAAAACAATAGTAGGATACCAAAAATAATTAAACTAACGATGCCATTATTTTTGGGATATTCTGTTGTTTGCGTTTGAAGCAAAAACGAGTTGAATAAAAACACAACAATTGATAGTATTATAGCTTTACTTTTCATAATCACAGATTTAAAAGTTTATTGCATTTGATATTTAGTTTAAGTGTTAGTGCTGACTTTTTTGCTGATGGCAGAAATAGAAAAACAAATTTACACACTTTCCCTTAAAAAACAAATCATTACGATAAAATTTCGAGTTATATTTTTGTTAATCAAATTTAATAAAGCTGTAATTTGAAATTTTTATTTTATACCTTTGTAAAAGTTTGAAAATCTATTGTCTAACCATCTAAAAATCTAAATATGACACAAATAAATGAACGAATAAGTGCACTACGTCAGGCAATGAAACAAGCTGATCTTTCGGCATACATCATCCCCGGAACCGATCCGCACGCAAGTGAATATATAGCAGATTATTGGAAAGAACGGGAGTGGATCAGCGGTTTCGACGGCTCAGCCGGCACCGTGGCGCTGACTTTGGAGAAAGCAGGGCTGTGGACTGACAGTCGGTATTTCCTGCAAGGTGCTGAGCAACTAAAAGACACTGAAATCGAGTTGATGAAGCAAGGCGAACCCGAAACATTGGAAATTGTCCCTTGGCTGACTTCCAAATTGAAAAAAGGCGATAAAGTAGGCGTGAATGCCGAGATGTTTTCGGTAAATGCCTATGCCGATATGAAAACTCAACTTGCATTGAGCGGCATCGAGTTGGTTTCCATTGATTTGCTGAAGGACATTTGGAGTGTGCGCCCTGAGTTGCCGAAAAATCCATTTTTTGTGTTTGATGTGAAATATGCCGGTAAATCAGTGTCAGAAAAACTGGTTGAACTTCGCGAAGAAATGCAAAAACTACATGCCGACGTATTCGTGATGTCTGCACTGGATGATATCGCTTGGCTATTTAATATTCGTGGAAATGATGTGGATTACAATCCGGTAGTCATCGCTTATGCCTTGGTGGATGAAAAAACCGCAACCTTATTCATTGCACTGGAGAAAATTACTGAAGCAACGCAGAAATATTTGGATGAGAATAAAATTCATGTTAAAAATTATTCTTCCATTCACAGCGAATTAGGTAAGATTTCTAAATCAAAATCGGTTTTGGTGGACGGCAGTAAATTCAATCAATCGCTTTACGAATCTATCCCGGCTGAATGCACCAAGCGTACTGCCATGTCGCCCGTTTTCAAACTGAAAGCGGTAAAAAACAAGGTGGAAATGAACGGCGTTCGCAAGGCAATGATGAAAGACGGTATCGCCTTGACACGTTTCTTTATGTGGTTGGAGAAAAATGTTGGTAAAGAGAAGCTGACCGAAATTTCGATTTCAGATAAGCTACGTTCTTTCCGCGAAGCTCAGCCGGGTTTCAAAGGCGAAAGTTTCGGTACCATCGCCGGGTACGGCGCACACGGTGCTATTGTGCATTACAAAGCTACTCCCGCCAGCGATGTGGAAATCAAAAAAGAAGGTATTCTCTTACTCGATTCGGGCGGGCAGTATTTGGACGGCACAACCGACATTACTCGCACAGTGGCGCTCGGCAAAGTTTCTAAGCAGGCAAAACGCGATTATACGCTTGTTTTGAAAGGACATATTCAGCTCGGTACGGCTAAATTTCCCGTAAATACACGCGGTTCTCAATTAGATGTTTTGGCTCGCAAGTCCCTATGGGATAAGGGGCTGAGCTACGGTCACGGTACGGGGCATGGCATCGGGCATTTCTTGAACGTGCACGAAGGTCCTCAAAATATTCGTATGGACGAAAATCCGATTACGCTCGTTCCGGGCATGATTATTTCTAATGAGCCGGGACTTTACCGAACGGGTGAATACGGCATTCGCATTGAAAATCTTGTTCACGTAATTCCTGCTGAAAAAACTGAATTCGGGCAGTTTTATCAGTTTGAAACGCTGACACTCTGCTACATCGATACTAATTTGGTAGACAAGGATATACTCAGTAAAAAGGAGCGGAAATGGCTCAACAATTATCATAAATGGGTTTACAAAACACTGTCTCCCTATCTTTCCGAAAAAGAACGGAAATGGTTGGGTAAGAAAACGGAAGAGATTTAAATATTAAAGTAAGTATTAAAAAAACCGAAGTGTTTGCTTCGGTTTTTTTAATATTCATCATCATCCAGAAAATAGAGTTCAAAAAATTTTTCCAAGTCACGCCGTTCCTTCTTGGTGGGACGTCCTGTGCCTCGTGGACGCCCCATCTTTGTTGCTATTTTTCCTAATTCAATCAATTCCTGCTGGTCTGGCGTGGTAACGTCTTCCATGTACTGTGGGACGAGCTTGGCGTTCATCCGGTTTTTAGGGAGAGCCAGCACTTTATAAGAATAAAGAACGGGATTTTTTCTAACTTGAATGATATCACCAACTTTTACGATGCGCGAAGGTTTTACTTGTACGTTTTGCACAAGTACTTTTCCTTTCTTGCATGCTTCAGCAGCCAAGCTTCTTGTCTTGTAAAGCCTTACTGCCCAAAGCCATTTGTCAATCCTGATTTCCAAGTTGGTTGATTTTTGAATTAAATATACTTTCTAAACTTTTCACTTTTTAGCTGAGTTATTTATTGTTGAACTCGTTCATTGTGTTTTGCACGCCTGAAAGTACAAAACTTTTGATGATTTCACAAGCTTTTTCGGTTCGTTTCGGAAGTTTTTCGGCTTCTTCATCAGTCCACGGGCTGAGTACGTAATGCACTTGCGCACCTCTCGGAAAGTCATTGCCAATGCCAAATCTCAGACGGTTGTAATTGCTGTGTCCAAGAATTTCCTGAATGTGTTTCAGCCCGTTGTGTCCGGCATCGGAGCCTTTAGGTTTTAGCCTCAATGTACCGAAGGGTAGCGCTATGTCATCTACCAAAATCAGCACTCGCTCAATTGGAATATTTTCTTTTTGCATCCAATAACGGAGAGCATTCCCACTTAAGTTCATAAATGTGGAAGGTTTGAGTAAGAGCAAAGTCCTTCCCCGCAGCTTTACCTTGGCAGTAGCACCGTAGCGGTTATCTGTAAAAAAAACATTGGACGCATCTGCAAACGCGTCCAATATTGTGAATCCTATGTTGTGGCGGGTGTTATGGTATTCATCACCAATATTCCCCAATCCGACAATCAAATATTTCATTTATTTATTATTGTTTTTCAGAAGCGTCGTCAGCCGATTTCTCTTCTTCTTCAGATGTAGCTTCAGTTACTTCTCCTGCTAGAGCATCTTCGTCTTCTTCATCAAGGTCTTCACCCACATCTTCTTCAATAACATCACGAATAAGTTTCACTTGTACTATAACTGAGTTTTTAGGATTTAGCAATTCGAAGTTGTCAAACGATAAATCGCCGACTTGAATGGAGTCTCCTAATTTAAGCTTGGTTACGTCTAAAACAATATTTTCGGGAAGTTCGTTGTAAATACCCTTAACCTGTAGTTTGCGTAATCTAAGACCCAGTTTACCACCGTCTTTTACACCAGCAGCTAATCCTTTCAATGTTACCGGAATCTGCATTATTATCGGTTTGTCGGCACTCACTTCCAGAAAGTCAATATGCATAAGTTTATCAGTTACCGGATGAAATTGTAACTCTTTGACTACAGCTTTTGTCTTGAAATCTCCTACGGATAAATCTACTATAAAAACTTCGGGGGTATAAATTAATTTTCGTACGTTGTTTTGTGTTACGGTAAAGTGTACGTTTTCTTTCCCACCATACAATACGCAAGGCACCATTTCTGCTTTACGGGCGTCTTTCGCTGTTTTTTTTCCAAGTACTTCCCGAATTTCTCCGGATAATTCAAATGTCTTCATTTTTTTTAAAATATGTGTTACTCAAAATTTAAGCGTTTAGTTATTATGTGATTAGTCGCTTAATTTCCCATCACACTTTCTTTTGTAAAAAAGCATGCAAAGGTAAGAATTTATTTGTGAATGTACAAACTAGTTGCTTTTTGTGTGTGAGTTTTTTGAGCGTAAATTCAACTATCAAATATGG
This sequence comes from Bacteroidales bacterium, assembly GCA_012518275.1. Taxonomy (GTDB): domain Bacteria; phylum Bacteroidota; class Bacteroidia; order Bacteroidales; family Paludibacteraceae; genus UPXZ01. Next base: position 237 of record JAAYSS010000039.1, on the reverse strand, counting down.
GCACAATAACAAAAAGTACAAACATAAAAACACAAAACATTAATAAACAATAAGTTAAGCATATTGATAAAAAAACGAAATGTACATTTGCTTTAATTTATCTTTAATTTAAGGGGCTGGGAAGCCCTTTTTTTATGCTCTATCTTTAATTACTGTTTAATTATGGTTTAAACGGCACAGGAAGGCACAGAATGCGAAATAAGCTGAATATACAAGCCCAAATTATGGGCTTTTTTT
>JAAYSS010000038.1 GCA_012518275.1 Bacteroidales bacterium | reverse complement strand
TGTCTCAGGTAAAGAGAATAAAAATATAGATGTGAAAATGATGTATTTGTAGTGAAGTAAGTAACCGATATAAACTAATTGAAAAAATGAGCCGAAGTAAAAAACGGCTCATTTTTTATTGTTTTTTTAGATTTTTGAAAATTGATAAGATGTTAATTTTGTTACCGAGATTATTGGGCAAAATAACTTATTTGCTTAATTCCACTACATCAGGAATTTTATAGGTTTCACCTGTGGTCACCTTTACATTTATTTCTTTGGGTTGGTAACCCGATGTGGATTTGGTAACAAACTTGATAGTCCAATCACCCGGCTGCAAGCAGATAAATGCAAAATATCCTTTATCCGTGCCAGTAAGGGCACCGGTTAATTTTTCAGCTATGGTGTACAATGTTTTCGTACCGTTGGTGATTTCAATGTGTTTTACAGCAGTAGCCGGATGTACGTAACCGGACACATTGCCGCCGAATGCATCAACAAATGCACGAATATATGGCTCCGGCTCAAAATTAATCGTTGAGTCAAATGCTATTTTGATAGATTGTGATGCGTCAATGTCAATGATATAGGTATAATCTTCACCTTCTTGAATATCCCAATCTACATCAAACATAAAGCTACCCCGTGTTTTTAACTCGGAAACATTACCCGTTAGTAGGGATTTAACAGAACAATCGGAACCAAGGTTAAATCTCACTTTTGTGATTTCACAAGCTTCAATTTCTTGATCTACTAAAAGTTTATACTTTCCGTTCATAAAATCAAGTAAGTTTACTACTCCAGCACTTTCCAGGTTGAGTTTCAGCCATCCGTCTTTTACTTCTACATTTCCTTTTATAGTATTGCCTACGTAAACTTCAATGCCTTGAATATCAATGTTTACTTGACTGTATAGAAAAGAGGGTGCATCGGTTAATTTTAATTGAAGTCTCGAGTTTACTTCGGGCTCATTGTCGTTCGAACAACTTGTTCCTGCCAAAACTAAGGCGGCAATAGAACAAACAGTTACAAATAATTTAAAAAATTTAGTTTTCATATGCATTAAGTTTTAAGTTTATATTGTGTTAAATACGTGGTTTACTGTATATCAAGTTCTAAAATAATCATTACAGTGTTACTACAAATTACAGGATAATTTTTGGATTATTCAATGCAATTAGCGTTAAAAAATTGAAACAAATAATTAAAACATTCAAAAAAACAGGACTTTAACATAAATTTTGCGAATTGAAAGACAGAGCTTTATTGTTTTATTGCTGTCTAAAATTTTCCTTATAAAAGTTCCAAAATTTTTCTTTTATTTCGTTTCTAACTCGAATGTATTCACTGTGAATAAATTCAGGAGTGCCAACAGCGTAGCTCGGATCATCAAAGCCGATATGCAAACGGTGCTTTACTCTGCCTGAAAACGTAGGACAAGCCTCGTTTGCATCGTCGCAGACGGTGATGACATAATCCCATTTGTCGTTTAGGTATTTTTCAACACTGTCTGACGTGTGATGACTAATGTCAATACCTATTTCTTGCATTACTTCCACCGCTTTTGGGTTGAGCTGACCACTTGCTTCGGTTCCGGCAGAGCAAACCGTGAGATTTTTATCGAAGGACTGCAAAAAGCCATGTGCCATTTGGCTACGGCAACTGTTGCCGATGCAGAGAATTAAGATTTTCATGTTTTATTTATGAGCCGTAACGGTAATTGAATAAATTCCAATGTTTCCTTTATGAAAACTTTGAATGGTAGCTTGATCTAAGTGAGTTTCTAAAACTTCTTCCGGTATTTGTATTCTTTTTTTCTTGTGAATGATTATATCCCTGAAATTTGCGTTTTCAATTTCACCGATGTAGTCTGTTTGTTGCATGGCGCTTGCTATACATCCTGCATAGAGTGATGCGTTGTCTGTAAATGCTATTGGGAATCTCCCTTCTAACACGACATCTGAAACACAGAAATGCCCACCGGGTTTTAGCACACGGAATATTTCCTTAAAAATTTTATTTTTCTCAGGAAGTAAGTTTATAACACAATTGCTGATTACTACGTCTGCAAAGTTATTTTCCAAAGGCATATCTTCAATATCTCCTTCCATGAAAGAGATATTTTTATACCCGAGTTTGGCTTTGTTTTGCTGTGCTTTTGCTATCATTTCAGGTGAAAAATCAATGCCTATAACGCGTCCACTTTCTCCGACTTCATTTCGGGCTACAAAGCAATCATTCCCTGCGCCTGAGCCTAAATCAACGACTGTATCACCTTTTTGAATTCCGGCAAACTTGGTAGGAATACCACATCCAACACCTAAATCTGCATCTGGTTCGTAACCCTTTAAATGGCTATAATCTTCACTCATTATCGTGTAATACTTGTTGGATGTTTTCGCGGGATTTGTTCCACAGCAGCAGGTGTTTTTCAGTTTGTCACTATTAAGTGCAAGCAGGCTGTAGTTTTTTTTAACCAACTGTTTTAATTCTTCATTAGTTTTACTGTTTTGTAATCGAGAAGATTTCATGTTATATCGTTTTTAGTGTTTTATTGTTCGTAGATTAACGAACTATTTGTTTAAAAAATATTAACAGCAATTTGATTTTACAGGTGTGCTAAATAGCTCATTAAAAAGTTGTTTTGCCAACGTCCAGTTGTCTTTATTGATGCAGTATTTTACCTTTGGTCCTTCAATTTCTCCTTGTATCAATCCGACATTTTTTAGTTCTTTTAAGTGCTGTGAAATGGTGGCTTTGGCGTTGGGAAAAACTTCATGAATATCACCAAAATAGCACGCTTCCTGCTCTAAAAGAAATGTGAGAATCTCCATTCGAGTTGGATGTCCCATTGCTTTAGCAAAAAGAGTTATTTGTTCCAGATTTTTACCTTTTAGTTTCATTAGATAATAAATAGTTCGCAAAATTACGAACAATGTTTGGTGTGTGCAAATAAAATAACACTGTTCTTTGAATTTACAAAATATGAAAAGTATGTAAGTTCAAAACATTGATGTGTGATAAAAGTTTTGTGCAAGTTGAATAAGGTGCATTCCGAGTAACCTGTTTCACAATTTTATTTTCTGAAATGCGTTATTCGAAGACCGAACTCTGGAAACAGCCAAGAATAAAAAACGGTGAAATTTCCAACATTCCGGTTAGAAATGTGTATATTTGCAGTTTAACAAATAACTTAAAGCTTCAAGCTTCTAACTTTTAGAAAAATATGAAAAACTTAGAACCAAAAATCGTTTGGAATCATTTTTACGAGATTACGCAGATACCACGTCCATCCAAAAAAGAAGAAAAAATTAGAGCATTTTTGCAAGAATTCGGTCAGAAAAACAATTTGGAAACAAAAATTGATAAAGTAGGGAATGTGTTAATAATCAAGCCAGCTACGGCAGGATATGAAAATAAAAAAACCGTGATTTTGCAGTCGCACATGGATATGGTATGCGAGAAAAATAGCGGTGTGAAGTTTGATTTTGAAAATGACCCCATTCAAACCGAAGTTCGTGGCGAATGGCTTCACGCCAAAGGAACTACGCTTGGCGCCGACAATGGAATTGGGATAGCGCTGATGCTTGCCGTGCTTTCATCGGACGATGTGAAGCACCCGAAAATTGAGTGCCTTTTTACCACCGATGAAGAAACGGGACTGACCGGGGCGTTCGCTTTGGAAGAAAATTTCCTGACCGGCGATGTGCTGATAAATCTTGACTCGGAAGATGACGGCGAAATTTACGTTGGATGCGCCGGTGGAATTGACACTACGGCTCGTTTCCGCTACAAAACAAAAAAAACACCGGAAGGTTACTTTGCTTTTTCGGTGAATGTGTCCGGTTTGCTCGGCGGACATTCCGGTGATGATATTGAAAAAGGGCACGCTAACGCCAATAAGGTTTTGAATCGCATCTTGTGGAATATGTACAAGGAAATGGATTTACGCATTGCAAAAATTGATGGCGGGAACCTGCACAACGCTATTCCGCGCGAAGCATCGGCGCTTGCCGTGGTGCCTTATGCCGACAAAGAAAAAGTGCGCGTGATTTTTAATCAGGTGGCGTCTGATATCGAAGGCGAATACAAAGACGTAGAAACCAATATGCGTTTAGCGCTTCATTCCGAAGATGTTCCCGAAGAAACAATGACGAAGAAGAGTACCAAAAAACTGCTAAACGCCATTTATGCCTGCCCGCACGGTGTGAAAGCAATGAGTAAAGATATGCCCGGATTGGTGGAAACATCGACGAATTTGGCTTCGGTAAAAATGATTGAAGACGATACCGTTAAAATTGTTACAAGCCAACGCAGTTCGGTTGAAAGTGCAAAATACGACATTGCGCATCAAGTGGAAGCGGTGTTTAGATTGGCGGGCTGTAAAGTTACACACGGAGACGGATATCCGGGTTGGAAACCGAACCTGAAATCGGAAGTGCTGAAAGTAGCCGAAAAAAGTTACGAGAAATTATTCAACGAAACGCCAAAAATCAAAGCCATTCACGCTGGATTGGAGTGTGGGCTGTTCTTGAAAAAATACCCGCACTTGGATATGATTTCTTTCGGTCCGACCATGCGTGGCGTCCATTCACCGGACGAAAGACTGCACATCCCGGCAGTAGAAAAAGCATGGAAGTGGTTGGTGGATATATTGGCCCATTAATTTCGAGTTTCAAGTTTCCAACTTCCAATTATTATATGAAACGAAAAATCATTAACGACCCGGTTTTCGGTTTTATCAATATACCGAATGATTTCTTGTACGACATCATTCAACATCCTTATTTCCAACGCTTGAATCGTATCAAGCAGTTGGGCTTGTCGGCGTTTGTTTATCCTGGTGCGCAACATACGCGGATGCTTCACTCGCTTGGCTCTATGCACCTGATGGGCGAAGCTATCGCACAATTGCGACTGACAGGGCAATTGATAAATTTTGACGAAGAAGATGCCGCACGAGCATGTATGCTTTTGCATGACATCGGGCACGGACCGTTTTCGCACACGCTTGAAAATACCATTGTACAAGGTATTTCGCATGAACAGATTTCGTTGTGGATGATGGAGCGGATGAATGAGGAGATGAACGGAAGGCTTGATTTGGCAATACGGATTTTTACCAATCGGTACAAAAAACATTTCTTGCATCAGCTTGTCTCGAGCCAACTTGATATGGACAGGATTGACTATCTGAGCCGTGATAGTTTTTTCTGTGGAGTGAGCGAGGGAATTATCGGCTCACAACGTATTATCAAGATGCTTAACCTGCATGACGACCGCCTTGTGGTGGAAGAAAAAGGGATTTATTCCATTGAAAAATTTCTGGTGGCACGACGATTGATGTACTGGCAGGTTTACCTACATAAAACATCGGTGGCATCCGAAAAAATGCTGACAAATATTTTAACACGAGCCAAAGAACTGGCATCTATGGGTGAACAATTGTTTGCGTCACCGTCGTTGAAGTTCTTTTTGTACAATAAATTGACGAAAGCCGATTTTGAAAATTCACCGAAGCCGCTTGATATGTTTGCGAAATTGGATGATAGCGATATTTTAAGTGCCGTGAAAGTGTGGGGAAATCATTCTGATAGAGTGCTTTCTACGCTTTGTCATAATTTTACCAATCGAAAATTATTCAAAGTCATAATCCTGAGAGACAAAGCCAAAGGCGAAGAATTAAGAGATTTTTACTTAAATAAATACGTAAAAGAGCTCGGTTTCGATGAATATGAAGCATCCTATTTTATCGGAGAAGAAGTTGTATCAACAGATACCTACAGTCCTAAAGATGAGACGATTGATATTCTTTACAAAGACGGAACGGTAAAAGACATTGCAGTAGCTTCGGATATGCTTAATATTGAGGTACTGACTAAAAAAGTGGAAAAACATTATCTGTGTTATTGGAGAGTTTAAATGTGGAAGCATTCTTTATTCATGAAAAGAAACACTCTGAATACCGCTTTTTTCCCAGATAAGAGCGGTAAATTGGAAATAGTTTTGTAATTTTGCACTCTAAAAATTTTTTAATATGGAGTTTTCAGCCCAACAGATAGCAGATTATTTAAGGGGTACGGTAGATGGTAATCCCGACGTGAAAGTGAGTGGATTTTCCACCATTGAAAATGGGAAAGCGGGCACACTAAGTTTCCTTTCAAACCCGAAATATAGCCGTTTTATTTACGACACCAATGCAAGCGTCGTTCTTGTAAATAAGGATTTTAAACCTGAGCGAGAAATAAAGTCCACGCTAATTCAGGTTGATAACGCTTACGAATCTCTAGCTGTATTGCTTGGCGTAATGGAACAAATGAAGCCGAAGAAAAACGGCGTGTCGCCACAAGCGTTTATTTCGCCTTCGGCAAAAATAGGTGTGAACGTTTACATTGCCCCTTTTGTTTTTGTGGGTGAAGGCGCTGAAATTGGTAATTATGCATTTGTTGATGCAAACAGTTATATTGGAGAAAATGCCAAAATCGGAGAAAACACTGTACTTCACTCCGGTGTAAAAGTAGAAAAGGAGTGCGAAATCGGTAAAAACTGCATCTTGCATGCAGGAGCGGTTATCGGTTCTGACGGTTTTGGATTTGCACCAACAAAGGATGGCTCGTACCGAAAAATTCCGCAAGTGGGTAACGTAATTATTGAAGATAATGTGGAAATTGGTGCTAACACGACGATTGATCGTGCTACTTTGGGAAGTACAATTATTCGGCAAGGTGTGAAGTTAGATAACTTGATTCAGATAGCACATAACGTTGAAATTAAGAAAAATACTGTCATTGCTGCTCAGTCAGGCATTGCCGGTTCATCCACGATTGGCGAAAACTGCATACTTGCGGGACAAGTTGGTGTTGCCGGGCATCTAGAAATAGCTGATGGTTGTGTTTTTGGAGCACAAACCGGTGTTCCAAGCTCTGTAAAAAAACCTAAAAGTATGATGCAGGGTTATCCGGCTGTCCCTGTGAATGTGTTCCGTAGAGCATCGGTGGTGTATAAGAATTTGCCGGAGTTACAGAAAACCGTGGATGATTTACTACGAAATCTGCCATCTAATCTTCAGAAAGGAGAATAAGATGGGAATACTCAACTAATTGATTTTATTTAAAAGTATATTTAATTATAATAATCATTTAATTTAATAATCTTTAATACCCTTTCAAAGGGACTGAAGGATTACCTAATTATGACACTACAAAAAACTCTTAATTCGTCTTTCGAACTAAAAGGTAAAGGACTACATACGGGATTGGAAATTCACATTAAGTTTCATCCGGCAGACGCTAATCACGGTATCCGTATAAAACGTGTTGACCTTGACGGACAGCCAGATATTCCGGCATTGGCAGATTATGTAACTTCTACCGTTCGTGGAACAATTTTGAAACGGGGTAAAATGCAGATCGGAACTGTCGAACATGCGATGTCAGCACTATTTGCACATGAAATAGACAATTGCCTGATAGAAGTAGATGCTCCTGAATTTCCGATTTTGGACGGAAGCGCAAAGCCATTTTACGATGCAATTGCCAGTGTAGGAATCAAAGAATTAGAGAAAACAGAAAAAGATATTTATATCGTTAGGCGAAAAATTGAATATTCAGATGCTGAAAGTGGTGCTAAAATCATGATTTTACCTGACAGCGAATTTAGCATTGATGTGTATGTGGATTATAATTCGTCCGTAGTGGTACCTCAATATGCATCGTTGGAAACCTTAGCTGATTTTGAAAAAATAGCTGATGCTCGTACATTTGTATTTGTACGCGAAATAGAGCCTTTACTAAGTATGAACTTGATTAAAGGTGGAGATTTAGAAAATGCAATCGTGATTTACGACCAAGAGATGCCACAAGAAGAACTTTTCAAACTGGCAGATCTGATGGACCATCCAAAAGTGAATGTGGATGAATTGGGAATTATCGGTACAGAATTGAAATATAACAACGAACTTGCACGGCATAAAATGCTTGACGTAATCGGTGATTTAGCGCTTATCGGAAAACAAATTCAAGGAAAAGTCATAGCAAAATATCCCGGGCATAAAATCAATACGGCACTTGCTAAGCATATACGTAGAGAACTGAAAAAACAGGAAATTCAAGCTCCGATTTATGACGAAACTGTTCCACCAATACTTGACACGGTAGCTGTTCGTGAAAAATTACCACATCGTTGGCCTATTCAGCTGGTGGACAAAATCATAGATATTCGCAGGCGTACCATCGTAGGCGTAAAGAATATTACTGCTAACGAAACGATTTTTATGGGACATTTTCCCGATGAGCCGATAATGCCAGGAGTTTTACTGGTAGAAGCCATGGCACAGACCGGAGGTTTGCTTGTGCTGAGCCAGTTAGAAAATGCGGAACAGTATTCTACTTATTTCCTAAAAATTGACAATGTGAAATTTCGTCAAAAAGTAGTCCCCGGAGACACAGTGATATTCCAGGTGTCTTTGTTAGACGAAATTCGCCGCGGAGTAGCAACAATGCGTGGATATGCCTTTGTAGGAGGAAAGATAACCACTGAAGCCGAATTTATGGCACAGATAGTAAAGAAAAAATAGTTATACAATAAACAAAGGGGCTTCAAGCTTTGTATCTGCCGATAGCAGATAGGCTTTTAGTTCCCAATTTTATATATGAAACAACCATTAACATACATACATCCCGATGCTAAAATAGCCCATTCGGTGGAAATTGACCCTTTTACAAGAATTGACAAAAACGTGGTAATTGGTGAAGGAACGACCATTGGTTCTAACGTAACTATTTTGGAAGGTGTTAGAATAGGAAAAAATTGTCGAATTTTTCCCGGTGCTGTAATTGGTGCTATTCCGCAGGATTTGAAATTTAAAGGTGAAGACAGTTTAGTAACCATAGGCGATAGTACTACTATTCGTGAGTTTGTTACGATAAATCGTGGAACAGTATCCAAAGGTAAAACCGTGGTAGGCGATAATTGCCTTCTAATGGCCTACTGCCATGTGGCACACGATTGCATTGTGGGTAACAATGTGATAATGGGTAATGCAACTCAATTGGCCGGCGAAGTGGAGATTTCCGATTATGCTATTTTGGGTGGAGGTACGTTAGTACACCAATTTACGAGAATTGGAGCACACAGTATGACGCAGGGCGGTTCCAGAGTTTCGAAGGATATTCCACCGTTCATCACGGCGGGACGTGAACCGATTTCTTATGCCGGAATAAATTCTATAGGTTTACGTCGTCGCGGTTTTACCAACGAGCAAATTAATGAAATTCAGGATGTTTACCGATACATTTATCAATCAAGGATGAACACAACGCATGCCTTGGAACGTATTCAGCAAAAACTTCCCGCTACCAAAGAGCGCGATGAAATTATACGTTTCATAAAAGACTCATCAAGAGGGATTATTAAAGGATATTTTGAGTAGAAAGAAACCGGGAGCTTGAGAGAAGATGAAGATAAAATGATGAATGCAATTTTAGCTGATAATTTACAGAAAATTGATTCATTTATGTGGGTGATCATAATGATAAATTAATGTATACATTCAGTGTTGTGAATACTTATAAATTTTCAGATGCAAGTGATGTTGATATCTTATTTTTGTGATAGGACAGTAAATTTTAAGATTTAAAATCAAAATCATAGGTTATTAAATGGAAAAAAGACCACTAAATTTTATAGAACAAATCGTAGAGGATGATTTGGCAAAAGGTAGGAATAATGGACGAATTCAAACTCGTTTCCCGCCGGAGCCGAACGGGTATCTGCATATCGGACACGCCAAAGCTATCTGCATTGATTTTGGAATTGCAGAAAATTACAACGGAATTTGTAACTTGCGCTTTGACGATACCAATCCGGTGAAAGAGGATGTGGAATACGTGGATGCCATAATGGAAGACATCAAATGGCTTGGTTTTCAGTGGGAAAACGTTTACTATGCATCTGATTACTTTCAACAGTTGTGGGATTTAGCGGTAAAATTTATCCGAGACGGGAAGGCTTACGTGGATGAGCAGACTGCCGAAGAAATTGCGAAGCAAAAAGGCTCGCCGACTGTTCCCGGTGTGGAAAGCCCTTACCGAAACCGACCGATTGAGGAGAATTTGGAGCTTTTCCAAAAAATGACAAACGGCGAAATTCCAGACGGAAAAATGGTGCTTCGTGCCAAAATAGATATGGCGTCACCCAATATGCACTTCCGCGATCCGATAATTTACCGCATCATAACTACGCATCCACATCATCGCACAGGCGACACGTGGAAAGTGTACCCGATGTATGACTTTGCTCACGGACAATCCGATTACTTTGAAGGAGTTACGCATTCTATCTGCACGCTTGAATTTGAAGTGCATCGTCCGCTATACGATTGGTTTATCGACCAATTTCAGGAAACCGATTACCGACCGCGTCAAATAGAGTTTAACCGCCTGAATATCACCTACACCGTGATGAGTAAGCGTAAAATGCTTCAATTGGTGCAGGAAGGTTTGGTTCGTGGATGGGACGACCCACGTATGCCGACACTTATTGGACTTCGCCGAAGAGGTTATACGCCGGCAAGTATCCACAATTTCATCAAAAAAATCGGCTATACTAAAGTAGAAGGAATAGTTGATCTGGGATTGTTAGAACATGCTGTTCGTGAGGATCTTAATAAAATCACTACACGAGTAAGCGCTGTGCTTAATCCGGTAAAACTCATCATTACCAATTATCCCGAAGGAAAAGTGGAATTGATGGAAGCGGTTAATAATCCGGAAGATGAAAATTCCGGTACGCATGAAATCGCTTTCAGCCGTGAACTTTGGATGGAGCGCGAGGACTTTATGGAAGATGCACCAAGGAAGTTTTTCCGTATGACTCCCGGAAAGGAAGTGCGCTTGAAATCGGCGTATATCGTGAAATGTACGGGTGTGAAAAAAGATGAAGCTGGCAATATCGAAGAAATTTATTGCGAGTACGACCCGATGACCAAAAGTGGTATGCCCGATGCCAATCGAAAGGTAAAAGGAACGCTTCATTGGGTTTCGGTGGAGCACAGCATTCCAGCGGAAGTACGCTTGTACGATCGCCTTTTCAGCGTGGAAAATCCGTTGGCTGACGAACGGGATTTCCATGAGCTGATTAATCCTAATTCGTTGGAAATTCGCACTAATTGTTATGTAGAAGAATACTTGAAAGATGCGAAACCGTTTGACCACTTTCAATTCCAGCGTATCGGCTATTTCAACGTGGATCCGGACAGCACAACTGAAAATCTGGTATTTAACCGTACTGTTTCGCTAAGGGACAGCTGGGCAAAAGCGCAGAAAAAGTAAAATTAATATTTATTTTTCAAAAATATGAAATCCGTGATTTTTTTAGTTGCGGATTTTTTATTTCGTTTAAGTCAATTATCAGTTTTAAAGTTTCAGTTATTATTTCTAATTTTGTTTCTAGTCTGAAATCAAAAATTTTGAAGAATGTCTGAAAACTACACCACCCACGATTACGCCAAACTATTTGCTACGCTGACTAACCAAAACGTATTCCTAACCGGAAAAGCAGGAACAGGGAAAACAACTTTTTTGCAACGGCTTAAAGAAATTTCTCTCAAGCAAATGGCGGTGGTAGCGCCAACGGGCGTTGCGGCAATTAACGCAGGCGGAACTACAATTCACAGCTTTTTTCAGCTTCCGTTCACGCCGTTTATCCCGACGGAGTGGGGGAGAAAGGAGTTGATAAGCAAGCAACGGATGCAGTCCAACAAAAGGAAAGTCTTGCGTGAGTTAGAACTGTTAGTAATCGACGAAATCAGTATGGTGCGAGCTGACGTGTTGGATGCCATTGATACAGTGCTTCGGAGTGTGAGATATCGGCACAATGAGCCTTTCGGCGGTGTACAAATGATTTTTATCGGCGATATGTATCAGCTATCGCCGGTGGCACAACAGGAAGAATGGCAGATATTGTCGCAGTTTTATCAAGGAGTTTACTTTTTCAACAGCCATGTCTTTCAAGAAAAACCTTTCGTGCATATCGAGTTTGAGAAAATATTCCGCCAAAAAGACATTGAATTTATTCAAATATTGAACGAAGTTAGAAATAATTGTCTTTCAAAAGCAAGTTTGGAAATGCTCGAAAGGCGTTATCAGCCATTTTTTATTCCATCCAAAGACGATACATACATTATCTTAACTACCCACAATTACAAGGCAGACCGCATAAATCGAGAGGAGTTGGATAAAATTGACAAGTCGTCAAAATTTTTTGAAGCAGAAATAAAAGGCGATTTTCCGGAGAGAAACTTTCCTGCGGAAGAAAACTTGGAGCTGAAAATCGGTGCGAAAGTTATGTTTGTAAAAAATGATACGGATGTCTCAAAACGCTTTTATAACGGAAAAATAGGCACAGTAACGGGTTGGAAAGATGATGCGATTCTTGTAAAATGTCCCGAAGATACAGCTGAAATTGAAGTTACGCCGATGATTTGGGAAAATATCCGTTATCAGGCAGACAAAACCACGCTTGAAATAAAGCAGGACATAATCGGATTTTTTAAGCAGTATCCGCTTCGTTTGGCGTGGGCAATTACCATTCACAAAAGTCAAGGTTTGACATTTGATAAAGCGATTATTGATGCCGAAATGGCCTTTGCACCCGGACAGGTGTACGTGGCGTTGAGCCGTTGCCGATCGTTGGAAGGGCTGGTTCTACAAAGTCGGATTAGCGAAACGGCTATCCGTAACGCGCCGGAAGTAGTTAATTTTTCTGCTCGTCAGTTCTCGTTGGAGCGATTGGAACAGAGTTATAATGTGTCACGGAAACAGTATTTTTTGTCGCTTCTGACCGATGTGTTTAATTTTCGGCAGATGGCTTCCGTAAGTAACCGCTGGCTTAATGCTACGACTGAAGTTGCTTCGTCCTTCAATTCGGAAACGATTGATTTTCTGCGAAACATAAATATTCAAATCAAAGATATTCAGGATGTTGGATTGAAATTTGGAAATCAGCTTACACAAATTATTCATCAAATTCCTTTCAATGAAGATTATCTTGTTTTACGCTTGGAAGCATCAGAAAAGTATTTTTCAGAAAAACTAAGTGTCCTTATTGATACATTAAAACAATCACCGGCAGTAACCGACAGTCGAGAAAATGCGAATGAATTCGATGATTTTTTTATGGATATTTACACGTTTGCGGAGCAAAAACTACATTGGATAAAAGGGATTCGAGATGGATTCAGCGTCGAAAAATATTTTGATTTGCGGAAAACTTTTGAACTGCCAAAAATTAAAGAAAGCGCCTACTCGCGTACTCAGAAAAGTACCCCAAAAATCAAATCACGTCATCCCGAACTACTATCAATGCTATTTGAGCTTCGCAATATGATTGCGGATGAAACCAGAATGCCGATTTACCTGATTGCGAACAGTAAAACTCTTATGGAAATGGCTGATTATCTGCCCCAAAATAAATCGGATATGTTGAAAATAAGTGGAATTGGAGAAACTAAATATAAACATTTTGGTGCTCAATTTTTAGAAGTAATTCGAGATTATTGTGAAGAATATGAAATTGAGTCTGCTATGGAAGAACTTTTTGACAGGGAAAAACGGAAACGAAAACCGAAAAGAAAGAAAGGCGCGTCAGCACTTGAGTCATTTGAAGCTTTCAAGAGCGGAAAAACAATTCCGGAAATAGCTCAAGCCAGAAATTTAAAAGTAAGCACAATATCCGGACATTTAGCTGAATTTGTGATGAAGGGAGAATTGGATGCCGAGAAAGTTGTGGATAAGGATACTCTGCTTAAAGCCAAAGAGATAGTCAAAAATACAGAGTACGATGGCTCTGTGTATAGTTTACTAAAAGATTACTTTGATGCAAGCGAACTGAATATTATTATAGGTTGGCTGAGAAGTGGTCAATAAGAAAGGGGGGCACCTTTGACGGATACCCCCCTTAATAAATAATAAAATCTTGATAGTCTTTTTCCATGCTGATATCACATCTCAAAGATTGATTTTGGTAAGTACGAAAAGGTTCTGTTACGAATCTTTTCGCTCTGCAACATCTCGCAGCGTTTCTACGCTGAACTTTTTAGGGTGCAGCGTTTAACTACCGTTATTGTGTTGTAGAATACCTGAATTTCAATCGGCTTTACCGCTCGCTTTTCATCGTGCTGCTTATACATAACTTTTTTCAAAGTTATTTTGTAAACTGCGCGACTAGATTACTTGTTCAACTGATTGCTCAGCATCGCTCGCATTCATTCAAACTTACATCGTTATGATTGACATACAATGGGTTGTGTGTCAATCCGATTTGCTTTTCGAAATCGTTAAATCAATAACCAATGTGCAGGAAGAAAGAATTACCTTTTAGCTTTTCTTTGATTACTCAAAGAAAATAAGGTGTGATTAAGTGTATGTCTTATGAAAGTTAAGAAAGTTGGGAAACTGTTGCTTACGCATTTCAAAACTTCGAAAATTGTGCCTTACGACTCAGTTTTCTTAATTCTGAAACCAATTTCCGATCTATCTTATTTCTGAAAATTTCCGTATAAGGCTGGAATTTCAAGCGGTTTGACCCGTTAAAGTTCCTTTTTAATGAAAAAGACACCTAAGAATCAGTTGCTTGCGCATTTTGGATTACTTAAAAATAGTACTTTTCAGCGCTATAATCTTGTTAGCCAAAACCTGTTTCCAATTTATCTTTATCAGAAAAACCTTGTACGATGTAGAATTTGCTTCAGTTTAATCCGTTACAAATTCTTCATTTTCCATTTCGTTCACTCGGTAGATAATAAATTCCCTTTGAAAAGAATTTAATATTTTCCGATAATGTGTCCGAAATAAAGACATCCAAATCAACCCTGCATTTAGGCGTTAAAACAACGAAAGTTGTTTTACCAATTGGATATGCATCCCGACTGGTTGCCCGATCGTTTCATCATATCGCTTGTCTGGTTCTTTATTCCTTCAGGTCGTTTACTTTGTTTCAACCAACGTTTGTAATCTTGCTTATTTCATTCTTTCCCGAAAAAAGATTGAAATTTGCTCCGATTTCCGAAAGCTTTCCTTTGTTCAAAAAATCTTTTCACATTCCGAAGAATGGTCAAAAATAATCTGTCCGAAGTAAAACTTCTTTCATTCTTCACTCAACAATTTTTTCGCATCCGATTACTCTGATTTGAAAATATTACACGTTGGTTGAGCAGATGTGTCAGTATTTCAAAGAGCATATCAACATTCTATTAAATGTTTTTGAGTAATAACTCTGCTACAAATATAACACACGAAACAAGGGTTTTGCAAATTTTTTGGACAGTTTATTTCAACAACTTTTCAGGTGGGTTATCAACAGGTTTTTCAACAAGATAAGGTGTTCATTTTGAGTGGGATATAAAATGACTGTTGATAAGTCATTTTGAAGGCAATATTTTTTATTCTAAAAAATCGTAGAAATTCAATTTTTAGGAAAAGTGAAAACAGCAAATAATCTCATAATTTTATGCAAATATAATAATTTGATATTACAACAGTATTACAATTATTCTATTTCTTTAATAATTTTTTGTAATCCTTTTTTTAATCCTAAATAATAATCACCTTTTTCAAATTCAGGTTGTATATTATTTTGGATAATTCGTTTGCTTTCTTTTTCAGTTAGCTTTTTTCTCAAACCATTTCCGGTAATAATCTGTATATCATTTTGTCTTTTGGAAAAACAAATCGCCACGCTGTGCTTTCCGTCATCGACTTGTTTCCAATTATTCAGTAAATCTATGGAGTATTCGTTCAGTGTTTCATATGGCTTTATCGATTCTACACTTACAATGCTGATCTTATTGTTTTTGCGTCTTTCATGTAGAATGATGATGCTGTCCAACGAGCGAATTTGCTCTGCAGTAAGAACTTCTTCAAAATCACTTACCGTACCGAGCGGTGCAGGAAAAATAACTGAAGAAATGCTGTCAGAACCAAGAAACTCAATGGCGTTGGAAGTGAATTTTCGGCAAGAATTTATACTGAGCAAAAATGCTAAGAAAAAGAATAAAAAAAGATATTTGAATTTCATAAAGTTTTAATACCGCTTAATTAAGTTTGCAAAGGTAGTCCTTTTCGGTGATTTTTCAATTAATATTGCCAAAAAATATCTACCTTTGCAAATGAAATTATTAATCGTAACTCTAAAAGCGTAAATAATTTATGGCTCGTAAGAAAAAATCACTTCCTATTCTTGAAAATATTCTGATTACAGACGTAGCTTCCGAAGGCAAAGCCATTGCCAAAGTGGATGGCATAGTGGTGTTTGTACCGTTTGTTGTTCCGGGAGATGTTGTAAATTTACAAGTTACGAAAAAGAGAAGTAGTTTTATGGAAGCCCGTGTGATTGATTTTGTGAAAAAATCAGCAAAACGAGCCGAACCTTTTTGCGAGCATTTCGGCTTGTGTGGCGGTTGCAAGTGGCAAATTTTGCCTTATGAAGAGCAGTTGAAATACAAGCAGAGCGAAGTTGAAAATAATTTGAGACGGATTGGGAAAGTGGAATTGCCTGATGTTTCACTCATTTTAGGGTCGGCAAAAACGATTTTTTACCGTAATAAGCTTGAATTCACGTTTAGTAATCGACGTTGGAGAACATACGAAGAAATGAATTCCGAAAAGGAATTCGGCACGATGAATGCCGTTGGTTTTCATATTCCGGGTATGTTTGATAAAGTGCTGGATATTCATAAATGCTGGCTTCAAGACGATATTCAAAATCAGATTCGGAATGAAATCCGCGCGTATGCACTCGAAAATAACCTGACTTTTTTTGATATACGTGCGCAGGAAGGCTTTTTGCGAACCATGATAATACGCACAACTTCTACAGGTGAACTGATGTTGATTGTCGTGTTTTTTCACGAAGATAAAAAAGAACGTGAAAAGCTGTTGCAACACCTGGCGGATAAATTTCCACAAATAACATCTTTATCATACATTATCAATTCCAAAGCAAACGATACCATTACCGACCAAGAAGTGGTTGTGTTCAAGGGGAATGAAGCTATTTACGAAGAAATGGAAGGGTTGCGATTCAAAATTGGTCCGAAATCTTTTTATCAAACCAATTCGGAGCAGGCGTATGAACTGTATAAAATAGCTCGAAACTTCGCTGAACTTACAGGCGATGAGTTGGTTTACGACCTTTACACGGGTACGGGAACCATCGCCAATTTTGTGGCTAAAAATGCCCGAAAAGTCATCGGTATTGAGTATGTGCCGGAAGCGATTGAAGATGCTAAAATTAACTCGCAGATAAATGGAATTGAAAATACACTTTTCTTTGCCGGCGATATGAGAGATGTTTTGAATGCTGATTTTTTTGCTAAGCATGAAAAGCCCGATGTGATTATTACTGATCCGCCCCGTGCCGGAATGCACAATGATGTGATCAAAGCAATTCTTTCGGCAAAGCCTGAACGAATTGTGTATGTCAGCTGTAATTCCGCCACGCAAGCACGAGATTTAAATTTGCTCGATGAAAAATACAAGATTACAGCCGTTCAGCCGGTGGATATGTTTCCGCATACGCATCATGTGGAGAATGTTGTGCAATTGAAAATTAGAAATAAGATTTAATTAGAAAGATTGTTTACATTAAAATATTATGACAAAAAAATATGATTTTCTCGTTGTTGGAGGCGGAATTGCAGGCATCAGCTTTGCATTGAAAGCTTCTAAACACGGTAAAGTGGCTCTACTTTGCAAAACCACACTCGAAGAAAGTAATACGTCGTATGCACAAGGCGGTGTCGCCACAGTGATGTATCCGCCGGATAATTTCGATAAACACATTAATGATACGTTGATTGCCGGTGATGGTCACTGTGATATTAACGCTGTAGAACAGGTTGTGAAAAATGCGCGAAAAGGCATAGACCAATTGCTTGAATGGGGCGTAGATTTTGATCGTGATGAAGAGAACAACGAGCGGTTCGACCTGCATAAGGAAGGTGGGCATTCCGAATTTCGTATTTTGCATCACAAGGACAATACCGGGTTTGAAATACAGAAAAGCCTAAATGAAAAAGTGCGGAATCATCCCGGCATTGATGTTTTTGAACATTACTTTGCCATCGAAATCCTTACCCAACACCATTTAGGTGAAATTGTAACCCGCCAAACACCTAATATCGAGTGTTACGGTGTGTATGCGCTCAATCAGAAAAGTAATCATATTCACACTTTTCTCTCTAAGGTTACTGTGCTTGCAACGGGTGGAATCGGGAGCGTATATTTGGCGTCCACAAATCCGTCTATTGCTACCGGAGATGGCGTTGCAATGGTGCATCGGGCACGCGGATTGATTTTAGATATGGAGTTCGTGCAGTTTCATCCCACAGCTCTTTACACGCCAAGTGGTGAACGCCCTGTTTTCTTGATTACAGAAGCCATTCGCGGATACGGTGCGATTTTGCGTAATCGAAAGGGTAGGGAGTTTATGTATAAATACGATGAACGCGGCTCGTTGGCGCCCCGAGATATTGTGGCGCGAGCCATTGATAACGAAATGAAAATTCATGGAGATGATTATGAGTATCTGGATGTTACGCATAAAAATCCGGAAGAAACAAAGGAACATTTCCCGATGATTTATAAGAAATGTTTGGAACACGGCATTGATATCACGAAGGATTACATTCCAATTCGTCCCACGCAGCACTATATGTGTGGTGGAATTGCGGTTGATTTGAACGGAGAAGCGTCCATAAAACGACTGTATGCCATTGGCGAATGCTCACGGACAGGACTTCATGGAGCTAATAGGTTGGCGTCTAACTCGTTGATAGAAGCGATTGTGTATGCAGATAAAGCAGTTAAACACGCTGTCGGGAGAATTAAAAATTTAAGTTATAACGAGCGGATTCCAGCTTGGAACGATGAAGGCACTTCTTTGACCGAGGAAATGGTGTTGATAACGCAAAGTGCTCGTGAAGTGGAACAAATTATGAGTACTTATGTCGGAATTGTACGTTCTAATTTGCGTTTGCAGCGAGCTATGACTCGTTTGGAAATTCTTTATCGAGAAACGGAAAGTCTTTTCCAACGTTCGGTTGTATCGCGTGAAATTTGTGAGCTACGTAACGTTATCGGCGTGGCGTATCTGATTATAAAACAGGCTCTTTTACGTAAAGAAAGTCGAGGATTGCACTATACGGTGGATTATCCGAGTAAGATTGAATAGAGCTGAAACTTTAATTGTTAAATTTAAAAAATAACATAAAATGATAAAACATATTGTTTTTTTCCAATTGGCTGAAAACGTCGAAGGGAAAACCAAATCAGAAAATGCAGCAATAATCAAAAAAGGGTTAGAAAATCTTTACGGAATTATTCCCGAATTAAAGAAAATTGAAGTGGGTATCAACCACCCAGAAACACCTGAAAGTAACTACGATATTTGTCTTTATTGTGAGTTTGAGAGTGTGGCAGATTTAGATATTTACCAAAATCATCCAGAACACTTAAAAGTAGGCACATACATCGGGAAGGTCAAGACGGGAAGAGTGTGCGTGGATTATGAAGTTTAAAAGTGTAAAGTATAAAAGTTAAAAAAAACAGCTGTTTCAAAATATCAGAAACAGCTGTTTTTTCTTATGTGAATATTTGATGTTACTCAGTTACAATCTTCTTAAATAAATTCTTCATATTTACTTGCTCATCGATGACTTTATGTAAGTCGCTGATAGCGATGCGGTCTTGTTCCATGCTGTCGCGATAACGGACTGTAACCGTGTTGTCTTCTAACGTTTGGTGATCAATGGTAACGCAGAAAGGTGTTCCTATCGCGTCTTGACGCCGATATCGCTTTCCGATGCTATCTTTTTCATCGTACACGCACT
>JAAYSS010000037.1 GCA_012518275.1 Bacteroidales bacterium | reverse complement strand
GACTGGGCAAATCAACTGGAAAGTGTTATTTGTCAGTTTGTGAAGGAAAAATTAGAGCTGATTGTGCGGGAAGAAATCAAACATTTCCTCAGAATCGAACAGGCTGGAACGCCGAATAGGAGAAATGGCTGCTATCTCCGTTGTGTTCGGAAAAAAGACCAATTCGAAATGGCGGAGGATCTGAAACACATTTATCGTTCTCCGAATAAAAAAATCGAATTGGAGATGTTTCAACAGTTTCAATCCAAATAATCACACAAATACCCAAGGGAAGTCCAATCGTGGGCCAATGAGTTGGATGTCCTCCTAACATTTATGGATGATCCAAGCAGTATTCGAAGTATGATTTACACGACGAATGCCATCGGACGAACGATCAAGGAGATTCGGAAACGCCTAAAACCGATGAACAGTTTGATTAGTTAGAAGCCGCTGAAAAATCGTGTATTGGACCATTCAAGATTTTAATGAGAAATGGGCAGGGCAAAAGTTAAAAGGATTTGCCGAAGCGCATGAAGCCCTCGAGCGAATGTTTGAAGAACGTTATCATCAACAACATACTGTAAATGAATGAACAAGGGATTTCTCCCTTTCCAACAGGATACTGATATTCCGTATCCTGTTGGAAGAAACCAGTCCCTTAATCTAATTCCATATCCTTTTCAGAGATACCCAATATCTTAACACAAACTAACGATTATTTTTGAATTTCAGCTCAATCTCACGTAAAATAAAAGCGTCCTCACGTGGAACCTTCTTCCTCAAAATATTGGGTTTGTCCACTTTCATTTGACGAGGGCTCCAAGCAAAGGGCTATTTTACCATCTATTTGTTTTCAGCATCACTCGTTACAACATATCCTTTTGTAACTTCTTCTAAATTTCTAGCCATTTCTTGGAGTACGTTTGATGATGCATCTAAATTTCGGGCAGTTTGTACTTGCTCCTCAACAGTCGCATTTAACTCTTGTATTCCAGCTGAAATTTGTTGAGCAGCACTTGTGATGGAATCAACGTCACGATTTAATAGTTCCATTGCTGAAGCTTGCTGCTCCACAGCACCTGCAATATTTGTAGTATTTGCGTTAATTTCTTCTGTCACAGACATGATGACGGAGAGTGCTGATTTTGCCTTATCAGCTAAATGTTGACTCTCTATCACTTCATCTCTAACTTTATCGATTTCAGATACGGCTTCATCTGTACTCTTCTTATTTCGACTAACAATTTCAATAATATTTTTTGCAGCTTTTGCACTTTCTTCAGCTAGTTTTCTAACTTCTTCAGCTACAACGGTAAAGCCTTTTCCATGCTCGCCAGCACGGGCGGCTTCAATCGATGCATTTAATGCAAGTAAATTGGTTTGGTCACTAATATTCGCACTTACACTTTATCAAAATTAATATTTTTCCAATATGAATAGTTATAATTAAATTAATACTTTGATACATACAGTTTTTTGCTAAGTTGAATAATTGCATATAATCATTTGGTCCGTAAATATATTGATAAAAGTAAGCTTTGTAATCCTTGTACAAATTTCTAAAAAAAGAACCGGACTTTTTATCAGACTCCGTAAAATAAACTACCACTCGATTTGTCCTAATTATTTCTCTATTTTGCTCAAACTTTCGAATATAATATTTGCTCAATCCTTTTTCTGGTCAAGTCTTCTGTCTTATTATCAATATTTTCCTCATTTTAAAATTAGATATAAAATATCCTTACAATACATTGGAGTTCTGTACAAAATCTTATTGACTTAATTGGTATTTCAAATAATTTAACATCGGAGTCTTAATATTTTAATAGGAAAAAGCAACATCGTTTGCAAACCAGTTTCTTCCTTAGTAAAGCGTAATTTTCGAATTATT
>JAAYSS010000036.1 GCA_012518275.1 Bacteroidales bacterium | reverse complement strand
TAACTCGACCATCAATTTTGTTTTGATCAATGTACAAATATGCATCATCTTTTGTAATTAATGCAAACGCCATGACCACCGGTGTATGTTTTACATCATTACCGCGAATATTAAAAAGCCAAGCAATATCGTTTAAACCAGCATATAAGGCCGCCTCTGCATGGTCTTTTGTCATTTTCTCTCTAACTTCAGAGATTTTATCTAAAGCTGTTCTGCCTGTATATTTAAGCTCATGAATATAAATAGGATCTGTTGGTTTAGTCGGTCGATCCTGCCATATATCCTCTATTAAACTAAAGTCAGCCCTAATTTTAATATTTTTTTCCAATAATTTCTCACTCAAATCTTGATAAAATTTTTGTGAAATTAACTGACCATTAAGACCAAGAGTGTCACCAGAATCAAGATTTTCCAAAAACCACTCTTCCAATGTAGGGTAACCACTCGTGGCTATTTTCATCATCTTAAATTCACTGTTTTCGATTTCTTTTGCCGCCTGAATAAAATAACGGCCGTCAACCCACAGAAATGCTTCCTCGTGCGTAACTATTGCGTAACCAGCAGAACCTGTAAAACCCGTAAACCAGCTACGGGATTGATAATGCTCTGCAATATATTCACTTTGATGAGGATCAGCTGTATTTATGTAATATGCATCCAAATTATTCTTTTTCATCAAATAACGTAATTTTGCAATTTTTTGATTGGTAGTTAATTTTTCTTTTTGAAAATTATTGATTGAGTTTTGATCATCGTGTTTTGTCATGAAATAACACCTTCTTTTAATTAGTATTTAGCGGTATCAATTAGTATAACAGACCAAAATCAAACGGGTTATAACTTATTGTATTAATCAAAAATATTTACCATGGCTATCTTTTTTGTTGAGTTATTAAACCAAATAACGAACTGTAAAACTAACTTTTTATGAAAACCTAATAAGGATTTTAATAATTCCTAACCACAGTTTACCTCATTCAAACATAAAAAATCAGTTTGCTTGTTAAGCTTTATGGAGGAAGATCATTTCCTAGCAAAAAGTAAGAAATCAAGGAGGAACACATGAATAAGAATTCATATTTGAAGACTTTTTTACTTGTTTTACTTGGCCTGTTTATCATCGGATTTCCAGCCCATCATGTATACGCAAGTGAATCGTCCTCTAGCTCAGAGCTTCCAGCTACAGAAGCAGTGAATTTTATCGACCCAAATCCAGTATTAGATGTACCTGATGATCCAGTATCTACAGATCCTGCAGCAACAGAAGTTACACCTGATGAGCCTCTACCTGTAGATCCTACAGAGACAGAAGTTACACCTGATGAGCCTCTACCTGCAGATCCTACAGAGACAGAAGCTACATCTGATGAGCCTCTACCTGCAGATCCTACAGCAACAGAAGCTACATCTGATGAGCCTCTACCTGTAGATCCTACAGAGACAGAAGCTACATCTGATGAGCCTCTACCTGCAGATCCTACAGCAACAGAAGCTACACCCGATGAGCCTCTACCTGCAGATCCTACAGTAATCGAAGAACAAACGGTTACAATACTTCATACTAATGATGTACATGGACATGGAACAGACTTAGCAAAGGATGCTGAAAACGGAATCATTAACTACTCAGTTTATAAAACAGTTATTGACGAATTCAAAGCACAAGGTAATACCATTGTTTTGGATGCAGGTGACGTTTTACATGGTACTAACTTTGCTACATTGTCCGAAGGTCAATCCATGATTGATGTCATGAATGCTGTTGGCGTTCAAGCCATGACACCGGGTAACCATGACTTCAACTTTGGTGCAGATCGTTTAATTGAATTGGCACAATCTGCTAACTTCCCAATTCTTGCTGGTAATATCGTTCGTGCTGATGGTACAAAACCATTCACATCTGAAACTATTATTGATGCAGGTGGAATCAAAGTTGGTGTATTTGGTTTGGCAACTCCAGAAACCAAAACAAAATCTAGCCCAATTAACACAGAAGGCTTAACTTTTATAGATACAGTTGATTCTGCCCGTGCTTCTATCGATAAACTAAAAGCAGATGGTGCACAAGTTATTGTTTTCCTAAGTCATTTAGGCACAGACTTAGCATCTGATATTCGCACACAAACTGTTCTCGATCAAATAACAGATATTGATGTAGTTATCGATGGACATAGCCATTCCAAGTATGAAAATGGTATTACCCATAACGGAACATTTATCTCATCTACTGGTGATTGGCTCAAGAATATTGGTGCCACAACAATCACTCTAACTGACGGTGTTGTTTCAAATATATCAGCAAAACTCATTCCCTTTGCTGATACAACTAGTTATGTAGCTGACTCAGAAGTTGTAGCATTACTTGAATCAAAAACTGCTGACAATGATGTCATATTAGGAGAAGTTCTTGGTGAAACAACCACTAATTTAGATGGCGAACGTGCAAACGTCCGTACAAAAGAAACCAACTTAGCAAACTTAATTACAGATGCAATGTTAAAAGACTCTGGTGCAGACCTCGTTATCACCAATGGTGATGGCATTCGTGCAAGTATCGAAGCTGGTCAAATTACCAGAGGCAATGTTTTAGAAGTTTTACCTTTTGGTAACCAAATGACTGTTATAAAAGTAACTGGTCAAGATATCTTAGATGCGCTAAATTTTGGCACAGACGCTGCTCCAAACGCAGCCGGTAAATTTCCACAAGTTGCTGGTGTTACTTATACTCTTGACATTGAAAATGGTAAATCGCTAGGCGTAAGAGATGTTATGATTGGTGATCAGCCATTAGATCTAGCAAAAATGTACAACTTAGCAACTAACGACTTTATGGCAATCGGTGGCGATGGCTATACAATGTTTGAAGGTAAAGAACAAGTTCTTTTACACGGTTTGCTCATGGATACAGCTGCAAACTATATCAAAGAATTATCTGCTGATGGACCTTTCGTATACACGACAGATGACAGAATCAAAATTAATTTTAATACAAATGTAACTATCCTTCATACCAATGATGTGCATGCACATGGTACAGATCCAGTAAATGATGATAGAAATGGCATAATTAACTATTCTCGTTATAAAACTATTATCGATCAATTCAAAGCAAACGGCAATGTAATCGTACTTGAGGCAGGTGACGTTTTACACGGAACTAACTTTGCAAATATTGCACTTGGTCAACCTATGGTAGAGGTAATGAATCTTGTAGGCGTAAATGCTATGTCACCTGGTAATCATGATTTTAATTATGGTTATAAGCAATTACAAGCCCTAGCTAATTTTGCAAATTTTGATATTTTAGCAGCAAATATTCAAGAAACAGATGGAACAAAACCATTCAAAGGCGAAACTATTTTTGATTTCGGTGATGTTAAAATAGGCGTCTTTGGTATGGCAACTCCAGAAACTCAAACAAAATCAAATCCTGCTAACACTGAAGGCTTGATCTTTACAGATGTAATAGAAACAGCAAAAGCATCAATCACAAGTTTACGTCAACAAGGTGCTGACATGATTGTATTCCTAAGTCACTTAGGAACAGACCTTGCTTCCCCTATTCGTACAGAAACAGTCTTAGATCAAATTACAGATATTGACCTAGTAGTAGATGGACATAGCCATTCTTATTATCCAGAAGGAAGAGAATACAAAGGAACAACTATTGTTTCCACAGGTGACTGGCTTAGAAATGTTGGTGTTGTTGAGCTTTCGTTTACAAATGGTGAAATTACAAATATGAACGTTAGACACATTACTGCAGAAGAGGCATTAGCTTACGATCAAGATCCTGAAGTTCTCGCCTTACTCGAAACCGCTAATGAAAAGAATGCTGAGCTTCTCCAAAAAGTTGTTGGTAACACAGCAACAGAGCTTGATGGTTTACGTGCTAATGTACGTACTGGTGAAACAAACTTGGGTAACATTATTACCGATGCCATGATTTGGGAGTCAGGTGCAGACATGGCATTAACCAATGGTGGTGGTATCCGTAACAGTATTCCTGCTGGTGAAATTACAATGAACGACGTTCTCGAAGTACTACCTTTTGGTAATCAACTCACCGTTATCGAAGTTACAGGTCAAGACATCTACGATGCTCTCTTATTTGGTACTGATTCTTATCCTAATGCTACTGGAAAATTCCCACACGTTTCTGGTATGTCATTTATTGTTGAATACACAGATTCAGGCGAAATTGATGAAGAAGGAAATCCAATCAAAAAAGCAATTGGTGTATCAAACATACTCATTGGAAATGAAGCCCTAGATCTTAATAAAACCTACAAACTTGCCACAAACGATTTTATGGCGGTCGGTGGTGATGGATATGAGATGTTCAAAGGTGCCCCACAAATTAGCTTACATGGTAGCCTTGCTGATATTACAGCAGCATATATGACTTTATTATCAGAAAACGGCCCGTTCACTGCTTCTATTGAAGGTAGAGTTATTCCTGTAGAAAAGCCGATAGATGAACCAGTAGAAGAACCAACAGATGAACCGGTGAAAGAAACAATAGATGAACCACTTGTTATAGTTTTAGAACCTACAACAGCTTACATAATAGGAACTGAAGAAGGCTTAGCTTTCAAAGTAAATGCTGAAGTTGGTGATTTAATATCCGTTCAAGTTGATAATGTTGTCGTCGACCCAGCAAACTATGATGTTGCTGCTGGTTCTACAATTGTTACCTTAAAAGCTTCTTATCTTGCAACATTAGCTCCTGGTAGTCATACATTAGCCTTAACTTTCCAACCAGGTGAGTTAGTACAAGGTGGTACAGTTGTTAGTAACTTTGAAATTGCAGCTACAGAAGTTAAAGAAGTTAAAGACGATAAAGTTGAAGACAAGCAAGTCGATGCGGATCAGGTTAAAGATGAGACGGTTAAAGAATCAGCTTCGAGTGATAAAACTACAAGCCCAGATGTGAAAGAGAGCTCAACACCTAAAACTGGTGAAAGTATTGTCTCTACACAAACATTTGTTGGATTCAGCCTTATTACTATGGCAGCTATTTTAGCAACTCTGAGTAAAGCAAAAAGAAAAGAAGAAGAAGTCTAACTTAGATTCTTAGATAAAATTCCCTTTGTAAGGGATCGCAATTTAACAAAACCGATGGACAAGAATTCGTCGGTTTTTTATTTTGATCTATCCATTCTGGCATTGAAAACACATTTTAAAAAACATTATTTTAATAACCTATTTTCTTATTACAGGCCAGAATCAATTTGTTATTTCTAGTTCAATTAAATTACGATTTGTAATTTCTGTTCATGTCTCCTAATATTGAAAATGCTTCTGTTAACTAAACTCAAAAAAAGAGATCTGAAATGCCTCTGGTACAATAGTTTCACGACAAAACGGGGTACCACCCACATCCTCTAAAAACCTGAAGCTTGAATCCTTTACCATGAAGAGAATGAGGCATCCTTTCCATATAGTTCTAACTGCCTTAGTTCAATATTTCATTATATTTGTTAATTTAAAAGTGGTTCAAAAACTGTTGAAAATCAGTTAAAAAGGGTCTACTAATTTTTATCCTACTTAGTAGCAAAAATGTTATCAGGGAGGTATCGCGTGAAACAATATTTATTCTAATTCCAGTAACATATAGTAAGATGAATCTGAAGCTTCACCAGTTACATAGAATCCTAGTTTTTTATAAAAGTCTATTGCACCAATGTTATCTTTTCTAACTTCTAATTTAATAAATTTCATACCTAGCTTTATTGCCTTATTCTTACATGCCGTTATGAGGCTCGTACCAACACTTTTATTTCTTGAGTTTTCATGAACTGCTATAAAAGAAACATACGCCACCTTATTCTTCATATCATTAGCATAAAATGATATAAAGCCATCCACACCAATAGAATATGCTACAAAAACATATGCATTGTTCGACAGTTTATCTGCATAATATTTTATATCCTGAACTTTTTCGTGAATTGTAGGAATAAAGTAATGGTCAAATTCATATAAAATTTTAATAATCTCTTTATTAGATTTTATCTCTTTAATTTTCATTAATATTTTCTATCTATAACACAACCATTGAAATATCTTTATGAGCTAAAACTCCATATTTTGGAGTTAACAATGATTCAATAGGAATATTTTTATCAACATACCAATGAAGAATCGCTTTAGGTAAATTAACTCCAGCTACATGGCTAAATGGATAGCCTCCACCAAAACGAGCGTTCATTTCGAGTATGTAACTTTTTCCTTCTTTAATAAAAATATCTACATCCAAATTCCCAATGTGCTTTAAACTTTCACCTAAATGTTTGCCCAGCAACTCCAAACTGTTATCTTTTACTATCTCAGCACAATCTGTTTCTCCTGAACGCATAGCGTGCTTTTTTTTAACAATTGTAGTTATATATTTTCCTGAAAGATCATTAATAATATCTAGTCCATATTCTTGACCATCTATTTTTTCTTGTATAATCACGCTATTACTTAAATCTTGAAAAGCTTCATACTTAAGATAACTTCCTTTGATTTCAAGAAGTGTTTTATCATACAAAACCTCTAGCTCTTCCATATTGTTAGCTTCGAATATACCAATTGAGCCCATACCCCAACGTGGCTTAATTATTAGGGGAAATTCTATTTTGTTTGTATTGAGAGCTTTTTTTGTTGCAATAATACTATTCATTGTAAATGGAGTACAAAAATCCTCACTTATCAAAAAATCATATGTAGCTAATTTATCATTACAAATATCAATAACCGACTCAGATGAAACAATAACTTTAGTTCCTACAGCATCAAATTTGGATGTGTTTTTAGCTAATACAGGCAGATCTACATCAAAAAGTGGTATCAAAATATCTATATTATTTTGTTTGCAATAAGATGTTAAAAAGGGAATATACTCAGCAGCATAGATGAGAGGTGAAACAACAGAATGATCAGCAAATTTAAAAGCAGGTGTCATCGATGAGCTGTTAGATACATGAACTGAACCTTCAAGTCCACAATCAGCTAATGCTTCTTTAAAATAATTAACTAAGTATGTCCTTCTACCAACCGATGTTAGTAAAATATTCATCAGATACCTCTATTCATAAAATGTGAATTAATGTAATCGAAGAACAAAGGTCCTCCACCTGTGTGCAAGAATAAGATATTAGATTTTTCAATTCCATATTCCAAAATATACTTCTTCATACCAGAAAATGCTTTTCCTGTATAAATTGGATCTAAATGAATTCCATCAAATCTCAAAACATTTTTTATAACTTGTTCAATGTTTAGATCGAACTTTCCGTAACCTTGATTTATATATTTATCAATAAAGTTAATACTATATTTTTTTGTACTTAACATTGTCATTTCTTGTTTTGATAAAAACGCTTCTACATGATTATCAATAGAATTTTTTCCTTCTTTTTGCTTGCGTGCAATTGAAATACCTATTATCTCTGGTTTATGTTCACAAGCAAAACTTCCACAAATCAATCCAGCCTGAGTAATGCCAGTTCCAGAAGCCAAAAAGATATAATCAAATTTTTCTTGGTTCTCTTCTTCATATTTTGCTATCTCTTGGTAGGCTTTGAAATAGGCGTTAACTCCAATTTTTTCATTACCTTTTCCGTGAATATCCCCATAAACATAATAGGGCTTATAGCCTAGATTAACACAATGTTGCATTGTATCCTCTACTGTTTTTGCAACATCCCTCTTGGAACAATTTACAATTTTAGCACCCATTAACTCTGAAATCTTTCTATTAAAAGTAATTTCTGATTCATTATTATCATTTGGACTAATTATGAAACACGGAATCGACAATGAATGAGACATATTTGAAATTACACGATTCAAATTGGAGCGAATATTGCCATAAGAAATTATACAATCACATTCTTTATCAAACATGTCATTAAAATATTCAAATGATATTCTAACTTTGTTTCCACCAAATGAAAAAGGTATTAAATCATCCCTTTTAATAAAGTAGTTATTTGAGTCATTGAAACAAACTAACGGATGTATTAAAGTATCAAATTTTAATTGAGATAAAATGTTTTTTTGCATGGATTAGTTTATGTCTTACTGTACATATCTGTATAATATTTCATATAATCGCCACTTACAATATTTTGCATCCATGTCTGATTTTCGAGATACCAATTTATTGTTTCTCTGATACCTTCTTCAAACGTATAGGATGGTTTCCAACCTAATTCAGTTGTAATTTTTGTATTATCTATAGCATAGCGTCTATCATGTCCAGGACGATCTTTAACGTAAGTTATTAAATCTTCCGACTTCCCAAGAGCATTAATTATCAATTTTACTATTTCTATGTTAGCAATTTCATTGTTTCCACCAATATTATATACTTCACCGTCTCTGCCTTCGTGTAGAACAGTATCTATAGCAGAACAATGATCATACACATGTAGCCAATCGCGAATTTGCATTCCATCTCCATAAACAGGCAATGGCTTTTCATTTATACAATTATTAAGCATCAAAGGAATCAATTTTTCTGGAAATTGGTATGATCCATAATTATTACTACAACGTGTAATATTCATGGGCATACCATATGTTACATGATATGCTCGAACTAATAAATCAGCACTAGTTTTTGAAGCTGAATAAGGACTGTTAGGAGCTAAATTTGTCTCTTCTGTAAAAAGACCTGTAGGACCCAAATCACCATAAACCTCATCTGTTGACACTTGAAAAAACTTTACATCATTTTTGTATTCTCGATCATATTTGTCATCAGGTTTTACTTTCCAATGTTTTTTAGCAGCATCTAATAATACTTGTGTTCCAATAATATTTGTTGTCAAGAAGATCTCAGGTTCCTCTATACTTCGATCGACATGGGATTCTGCCGCAAAATTGATCACGTTTGTAATATCATATTCATTGAAAATTCTATCAACTAACTCTCTATCTCGAATGTCTCCTTTAATGAAAGTATAATTAGCAGAATCTGGGACATCTTTCAAGTTTTCTAAATTACCAGCATAGGTTAACGCATCCAAATTAATCAACTTATAATCTGGATGCTGTTCTACCATATAATATATAAAATTACTTCCTATAAATCCCGCACCACCTGTAATTAAAATCGTCTTCATGTCTTTCTCCTATAAAAAAATTGTTATCCATCATTTCTCAGCTAGTAAAGATAACAAATACTGTCCATACTCTGTCATCTCTAGACTTTTACCAATAGCTCTTAATTCCTTGTCGTTAATAAATCCTCTACGCCAAGCAATCTCTTCTATACAAGAAACATAAAATCCTTGTCTAGATTGAATAGCTTCAACAAATTGAGATGCATTTAACAATCCATCTGGAGTACCCGTATCCAGCCAAGCCATTCCCCTACCAAGTAACTCTACTTTAAGCTCATCCTGTTTCAAATAAGCACTGTTAACTGCAGTAATTTCTAATTCTCCTCTTGCAGAAGGTTTGATATTTTTTGCTATCTCAACAACCTTATTATCGTAAAAATATAAGCCTGGGACAGCAAAATGAGATTTAGGTTTTCTTGGTTTTTCTTCAATTGAAATTACATTTTTGTTTTCATCAAATTCAACAACACCAAATTCTTGTGGATTCTTTACAGGATAACCAAATACTACAGCACCCGTTTCATTTGCTTTAGCATTTTCAAGAATTTTGGTTAAATCTTGACCATAAAAAACATTGTCTCCCAAAATCAAGCATACAGAATCATCCCCTATAAATTCTTCTCCAATAATAAAAGCCTCGGCAAGTCCCTTCGGTTCTACCTGCACCTTATAGGATAAGTTTATTCCCATCTGCGAACCATCGCCCAATAACTGCTGATAAATAGGAGTATCTTCTGGAGTTGAGATGATTAAAATCTCCTTTATACTTGCAAGAAGCAGTACAGATAAAGGGTAATAGATTAAAGGTTTATCATAAATTGGTAAGAGTTGCTTGGATACGGCTTTTGTCATTGGATAAAGTCTAGTCCCACGACCACCTGCTAAAATTATTCCCTTCATTTTTATCCTCCATCAATATTTTTTGCTTAATTATTTTTTAATAATCTCACAAATTTTGTCAACATCTTTTTTAGATAGATCTGCATACAAAGGCAATGTCAGTACATTCTCAGCAACAAATTTAGCAATCGGTGTGTCATCAGAATTATATTCGTTACGATAACAACCAAAATTACTGATCAAAGGTGAGAAATACTTTCGAGCATTGATTTCATTTTGTTTTAGTTCTATAAAAACTTGATCTCTACTTTTTTTATAACCATCAAATACTACAGGAAAATATGCGTAATTACTGGTAATATTTGGTTGTTTTTCCCAGATTTTTAGACCTGATATATTTGCTAAATTTTCCTGATATCTTTCTACAACTAGTTTGCGCTTGGCTATTTCGGTATTAACGTGTCTTAGATTGCATAATCCCATCGCAGCTTGAAATTCATTCATTTTACCATTTGACCCTACATATATAGCATCACCTGAGCCATCTAAACCAAAATTCTTTAAACTTTCTAGTTGTTCTTTCAAGTTTTTATCAGAAAAAGTTAGTGCTCCGCCTTCAATAGTATTAAAGACTTTTGTTGCATGAAAGCTAAACATCGATATATCACCAAAGGAAGCTATATCCTGATCTCCTACTTTAACACCAAAAGTATGAGCCGCATCATAAATAACTTTTAAATTGTATCGATCTGCGATTTGCTGGATAGATTCCACATCACAAACATTCCCATATACATGAACAGGCATAATGGCTGAGGTTTCTTCAGTAATAAGATCTTCAATTTCTGCAGGATCAAGAGTGTAATCATCAGGTTTGATATCACAAAATACTGGTTTTAAATTATTTCGAACAATCGCATTAGTTGTAGAGATAAAAGTAAATGGTGTCGTAATAACTTCTCCTGATAGATTATACACATCAAGAGCCGTCTCTAATGCTAGATGACCATTTGTAAATAAAACAAGATAATCTATATCAAAATATTTTAATAATTCAGACTCAAGCTTTTGATGCTTTAAACCATTGTTAGTTAAAAATCTACTTTCCCAAAGATCTGAAATTTCATCACAGTATTCTAAAAAATCAGGCATTGAGGATCTTGTAACATTGATAGACATTTATAAGAATCTTTCTATTATTTCTTAACTATACTCTAACACATTCTCATTGGCTTATCTATTTATTACGATTACCTAATAGTTCTTTTATTGTGCCTAATGAATATGTAAAACTTTCAATTTTTGTGATTTTAGATAAAAGTACATATATGACTATACCTGTGATCACTTGTAAAGTAAGTAATGGTAAAGGTGCTAAAGGTAATGAGTTCATCAAAAAGACCACTATACTCATCACAAGAGCAAGAAAAAATGCAGGCAAAATATCCCGAATCTGCTCGAAATAACTATACTGAAACAAATTTTTATTCGGATATGCATTAATAAATGAACTAATAACACTCCCTATAATTTGACCAATAGCTATAGTATAGATACCAAAAGGAATACTAATTATTAGTATTGATAAACCTATTATTTTTTTTACTATTTCTAATCGTAGAAACAAGTCACTTCTACCCAGAGCATTCATTGCTTGCAAATTGGTTGTATGAATAGGTTGTAATGAGAAACTAATACAGAATATTCTAAGAAAAGGAACGGCAGGAAGCCATTTTTCTGTCAACAATACAATTACTAGTGGTTCTGCAACTGCTGCTAAACCTAGCATCAAAGGAAAAATTAAATATGAACTCGATGTAATAGATCTACGGACAACTTGCTTAACTCTATAAATATTATCTTGAATTGAAGCTATTGTTGGTAACATAACTGCTTGGACTGAACCATCTACATTACTAACAATTACTTTTGGAATTAACTCTCCGCGATTGTAAAAACCTAAAGAACTAGGTGGATAATAACGACCAATATAGAGAGTTCTTATTTCAAGGTAAAGTGTATTTATAATATTAGATAATAATAAACGACTGCCAAAAGCAAAAAGAATCCTAATTCGTTCAAATGAAAATTTAAAAATGGGACGCCACTTAACAGTAAACCATAAAACAATTGTAATAACAGTTTGATTCAATAATTGTTGTACTACTAAAGCCCAGACCCCAAGACCTGAATATGCTAAAGCTATTCCTATTGTTCCTGAAATAAGGATCGCTATTAAACTACTATAGAAATTCTTACGGAACATCATATTTTTTGAAATATATGCATTTTGAATGGAATTAAATGCTCCAGGAAAAAGCATTAAAGCAAGGACTCTCAATATTATTATCAAATCCTGATTTGAGTAAAAACTAGCAATAAAAGGGGCTAAAAAAAATATGATTATATACAATACCAATGCCAAGAATAAACTCAAGAAAAAAACAGAACTAAAATCCAATCGGTCAGCATCTTTTTTTTGGATAAGTGCAGTATTAAGACCACTTTGGACAAAAACTGTAGCTAAATGCACAAACGCCATTACTATAGCTATAGTCCCAAAATCTTCTGGCACTAGCAGTCTAGCCAGCACAATTTGAATTACTAACTGTATAGCTTGATTGCCCCCTCTTTCGAGTAATTTCCATATAAGAGAGGTAACAACATTTCTTCTAGAATATTTTGATTGCGATTTTTCATTACTCATTGTCTTTAATCATAATATCCTTATCTAATTTAAAAAGTATAATAACCAAGGTGGGTATTGACAATATTCCATAAATAAAAAGCAAAATTAAGAATTTTTTAAATGAAGGTATCACTGTTTTTATATCTTGCATTGCTTTTCTATCATCCGATTTTCGATTGATAAAATATTTTAGCAAGGACGATAATCCTACACGAAAAAGTTTATAATAATTTTTTATTTTTACGTTATATATTCGTTGAGCGAAACTTTTCAAATCATACTCACTAACAAAAACAAATCCACTTAAATTTTTATCTATAGTTCTAGCCGTCCATGAATCTCCACCACTCTTTACAATTCTGTGATTTGACATGACATCATCTGAATAATAAACATCTCCATGTAAGAAAAACATTAATTTTCTTTTTACGTCACCATTGGCTCTAATGTTCGAATATGCTTGTATCTCATTTTCATCTCTGTTTAGAAAAATATAGCTTCTAAAGAAATGTGAGGCAGTCTGTCCTGGGTATACACTAGGATACCGCCAATAAAATTTTAATGACTGAATATGTTCTTTAAAAGGACCATAAAGTTTTCTATAATTATCAGCAAACAACTCTTCATTATTTGCATCTACATAGCCACAATTATGAACAGTTGCAGAATATTGTGGATTAGCTTCCAATATTTCTGCTTGTTTTTGTAATTTGTAATCGTCTATCCAGTAATCATCACACTCACAAATTGCTATATATTTGCCTTTAACTGACGGAAACATATATTTGGATAAGATATCTACATTCTGTGAATATTGATTTTCATTTTGCAGTATAGCTCGAATTATATTGGGATATTTATTTTTGTATTCCATTATTATTTCGGCAGAATTATCGGTTGAAGCATCATCGTGAATAATTATTTCAAACTTAAAAGTTGTCCTTTGATTCAAGACACTATCTAAAGCTTGTCTAATATATTTTTCATGATTGTATGAAGTCATAAGAACAGAAACTAAAAAGTCATCTTTGTCATTCATTCTCTTGACCATTCCTTTATACTAATAATATCCTTTTAAACGATTGATTCTATTCATATTTTTCACTCCATAGCAAGTACTTAGTGTGTTTTTAGATATTTTATTAATTACAATAATGATTAATGCAAACAAGATATTCTCTAAAATAAAATCTATTCTGAACATTGATACATTTGTTAACGAAATTGCTATTTTAATTGCAAACAAAAATGAAATACCATGACCAAAAGAGTCATAAGCAACTGAAAATAATTTAAAGAGTAATGATAATAAAATAGGATAAAAAAGAATTCCTAAATATCCAAAGTTTAAAAATGCTTCAGAAAATAACCCTGTATTCGGAGAAGGCATTTCCCCAAAAAAGTACTCGTCACTAATCATTTGGAGATAAGGTTTTGTATGTATATCAGGTAAAAACCACTTAAAAGGAACCGCATCTTGCGTCCATAAAATCAAATTATTATCAGTAAAAAATTCAAAATACATTGTATCAAGCCAAGCAGGAACATACATTGTTCTTCGAATAATAATGAAGTATAAAGAATTTGAAAAAATACTGAATAAAAGTGCAAAACATAAAGCTAAAGGAATCAAGATGCTTGCATATTTTATTATTGATTTCCGTTCTAGAAAAAAAACTACAAATACTATAAAAATAAAAAACAAAGTCCCTTTATTAGAGTTTAGTGAGTAATTAGATATTGCACTTAAAATACTTACAATAATCATGTGCGCTTTTTTATATTTTAATCCTGTAAAAAGAAGAAAAATTGTGGCTGGTACAGCAAATAACTTTAAAAAATATGTCACATAACCAATCAAAGAACCACGATACTGACTAGTCCTCTCCAAATATAAATCCCTAGATTCATATACGTCACTGCCTTCAATACTTAAAGAAAAACTAATGCCGTTATAAGAAATCTTATAAACAATTAACAGAACACATATTACAAATGAAATCATCTGAATAATCTTGAGAGTATTGTGTTTATGTAGCTCTAAGTAAATTTGATTGTTTTCATTCAACAACAATGTGGATGTTTTTTTCATTTGTATTTTACTTAACACGAAAACAAAAAAACAAATCAAGGCAAAATAAATATGAGTAGATACTAAAAAGCTAAGAGGCTGATCATTTAAATAAAAAGCTGAATTCATAGGTATGAAATAGATAGAATAAAGACTTGTTAAAATCGTATTGGTGAAAACACTATCGAATTTAAGTCGAATAAACATCAGTGTAAAAGTAAAGAAAAGAATGTAAGCTAAGACTGCTTTGGTAAGATTAAAATTGATATTATATCCACCATAAACTGATTTATACCAAACATCTTCTAAATTTGCTATAGCAAGAAAATCATAAAGTAATTTTATGATTATAAAACATATAACTTTGTAAAAGCTAATGTCATATTTTGCCAACAAGAAATCAAAAAAATTTTGTTCCGAACGGTAATATTTATTTTTCACCTTATCTATACTGGACATATCTACAAGATCACTCTATTGTTTAGTTTAGTTTATTCTATTATGATCACCAAATATATCACGTGCTGCTTTTCGCACAACTGGATTCATATGGATTGGATAAATAACTTTTACTTCAACTTGATCAAGCATTTCTCTATGCTGACCTATTACACAAACAATAGTTTCTAAGTTTTTTCTTTTGTTTAGTTCAAGAACTAGTGGACACATTTTAATAGCTTCGGGTCTTGTGCCAAAAAGAACCATTATTTTTTTCAAAACAAACTCCTACTCTAACAGTGTAACAAATTACATAACCTTACATTCTGTATATTTTCTACCTTTATCTTCGGACTTATAGACATTTTTTGTATCTAAGATAACCATGCCATCTAATGCATCAAGGTTTTCTAGTATTTCTGTATGATTAACCACAATAACAAAAAAACATTTCTTTAAGGAATCCATCAAAAGAAAAAATTTTGATTTTCTACAAGTGATTCATTGATAACTAGTTTTGTTTTTCTTTTATTTATCACTTTTTCAAATCATTTCATAACTACTGTGCTTTTTC
Source organism: Bacteroidales bacterium (assembly GCA_012518275.1). Classification (GTDB taxonomy): domain Bacteria; phylum Bacteroidota; class Bacteroidia; order Bacteroidales; family Paludibacteraceae; genus UPXZ01. The sequence continues at coordinate 1,770 of JAAYSS010000036.1, read as the reverse complement.
AAAACACAGAAGCAACTCATAGAACTTTTTCTGGAAAAGATTATCTAAACCGATTTCATTTTGAGACTGGATTATTTAATTTTTTACACTTTGTACATATTAACATAATAGTTCTAACCTAAATATAATTTGTAATATTTTCCGGAAATTGCTTTCCATTTATATTTATTTAAATTATCAATGCAATTTTTTGATATTTCTTCATAGGAAGCAACAATACTTTCTATTTTATAAGCAATTTCCTCAGGTGATTGACTATTCGATGCGAATCCAACTTCACCATCTTGAAACTGTTTATCAAATCCTTGACCTTTCGCATATATAATAGGTAAACCTTGACTCATAGCCTCTACGTACACAAGTCCAAAAGTTTCAGCATGGGAAGGTAAAACAAAAATGTCATTTTTTCGGTATATTTCTAATAATTCTTGTTTGCCCTTAAAACCTAAATAATTAACAAAAGATTCTTTGGTAACTTTAGCAAAAATACTTTTATTTTTAATCTTACCTACCAAATTTAATTCTATTGTGTATCCTTTCTCAATAAGTAATTTACAAGCTGCAACTGTACTTTCTACGTTTTTATTTTTATTAATGTCCCCAACTTGCAGTATTTTTAACTTTGGTAAACTAGGCTTTTGTTTTGGATCTCCTCTATTTTCAAACCAAAATTCATCAATTCCATTGGGTATAATGCTAGTTTTTTTGATTAAATCATCTTTAAGCCTACTTGGGATATATTTTTCAAAAACTTGTTTTCTGTACGATTCAGATAAAAAAACAATATGAGAAGCATTTTCTAGAATTCTGATCCCCATAGATCTCATATGAATCATATATTTGAAAAATACGTTTAAATCTGTGTTTCTGACTGTCACAAGATATGGGATATCATATTGAATATGTAATTTATAGGCCGTATAGCCATTAGAAAATAAACTGTGTGCATGAATAATAGAAAATTCATTTAACCTAGAATCATAATGATGCTCAATATCCTTAACAATTTTGTTATGTTTTGGATAAAAGAGCAAACGATCAAAAATACCAAAACATTTACTAATTAGAGTATATTTTTTGTAATCAAAATTAGTCTCAACAAAATTAATATCTACTGGTACATAAACTGAGATTTGTAAACCAGCTTCGACTTGCAAGTCAAATAAATTTCTATAAAAATGACTTGTGCTGTAGTATGAGTTTATATGCAAAACGCTTAATTCCTGACTCACGTTTACAATCTCCAATAGCTATAGCCCTTTTTCTCTACTTGTTTTACATTAAAAATGCTTTTTACATCAATTAGGATTTTTTCTGAGTTTGGAAAATCACCATAGTATTGATCTAGAGAAGCTGGGTCTAAATTTTTGAAAACATCATGATCAACAGCAAGAACTATACAGTCTAAATCTTTTAAGGCAGAAAAATCTTGGATTGCAATTCCATATTCTCTCTCAGCTTCTTCTTTATCTGCTACTGGATCTACAACTATTGGATCAATACCGTATTCATTGAGATAGTCAATAATATCAACGACTTTTGTATTGCGTGTATCAGGAGTATTACCCTTAAAAGTTAAACCCAATACCCCTACTTTTGCTTGCTTAACGATTTTATTTGCTAAAATTAATTTTTTGATTATGGCCTCAGCCACAAACTTGCCCATGCCATCATTAATTTTACGTCCTTGAAGAATGATCTGGCTGTGATAGCCTAATTTTTCTGCTTCATAAATAAAATAATATGGATCTACACCAATACAATGACCTC